>CAJARE010000229.1 GCA_903944255.1 uncultured beta proteobacterium | reverse complement strand
TGCTTTGAGACCTCTCAGTAAAGAGGTAAGGATCGATGGCGTCCTTAAGGATCCTCGCTCGAAGAATAAAGATGCTAAAGATATTTCCATTACAGATAGTGTCAATCCACAACTACCTCCAGGCCAAACCTTGGATGACTGGATTAAACAAGCAGAGGCAGCAAACTTTAATGTCTTGGCAAGCCAGTTAACAGTCAATCTTGCTGAAAGCACTTATCGTGGCTCACAAGCCTTGAACTACCCCTCGATTAACTTTATAGGGACTAGTGGCTATAACACTTCTAATGGCACTCCAAATAGTTATCAACCTAACAATACAAACGTTTATAACAACACGATTGCGTTACAGATGAATATACCTCTGGTATCTGGTGGTTATGCCAGTTCTATCATTCGTCAAAATGCAGCCTTAGTCGATACTGCTAAGGCAAACTTTGATAATGCACGGCGAACAGCAGCGCAAAATACACGCGCTGCATTTACTGGATTTTATGGTGGGCTGGCGACTGTAAAAGCATTTGAAGCTGCCGAGCGCTCAACAAGCTCAGCCTTTGAATCCAGCAAACTTGGATTCCAAGTGGGTACCTTAATTAATATTGATGTGTTGATTGCTTTAGATACTGTCATTAACACTCGATCACAGTTGCAACAAGCACGCTATAACACTATTCTCAACGCAATTAAATTAAAGGCGCACGCTGCTGCCCTTACAGATCAAGATCTTATCGCGATCAATGCTTTGCTGCGTTAATTCCTAGGTAGGTCTAGTTAACAGCTCTACAGATGCCTTGATCAGCTCAGCGGCATCCGGAGGTAGTCCAATGTCTCCCACATTACGGATGTGGTAAGCCCAATATCCCTCAGTCTTCCATCGCGGAGAATCGCAATAGATTTCTACTGTAGGTAAGCCCAAGACAGCTGCTAAATGCGTAAGACCGGTATCCACCCCAACGGTGAGCGCAGCGCCTGCAATCACGGCAAAGGCATCTTCAATCGAAAATGCTGGGGGTACCAAGGCATTTGGAATCTGCTTTGCCAGTTCAGCACTAACAGCCTTCTCAGCAGCACTACCCCATGGTAAAACCACTTGATACCCGCGATTACTAAGCTCAATACCTAAAGCAATCCAGGCTTCATTAGACCAACGCTTAGCCTCTCTCGCCGTGGAATGGAAAAATAAGATGTAGGGTGTCTTTAATTCAGGAATAGATGGCTTTAATAAATCTACTTTAATTCGGGATGAATAGAACTGGGGAGTGTCCGAGCGTTTCATTAACGGCCAATCAAATGCTGAGCACATCACTAAGCGTGAACGATCAACTGCATGAGTCTGCACAGGAACCTGTACTGGATGGTTGTAGAACCATCTAGCAATCGGCTCATATCCTGAGAATTGAGTAGCATTTGCCAGGCCAGCAACTACTGCATTGGGTGATTTTTTAGCCAATGCGCAGACCAAAGCTGATTTGAGTAAGCCCTGGGTTTCAATCACAACCTCATAAGAGATTTCTTGCAAATGCCTTCTAAAAGAAAAAAATTGCTTCCAAGTAGAAAGCTCAAAAAGGTGTTTTTTCCAACGACGTAAGCCAAAAGGAATAATTCGGTCAATTCCCTTAAAACCCTCTCTTGTCCGCAAAGGTTCAAGTAGGTGAACATATGCCTCTTCAACTACCCAATCAATTTGCGCATCAGGTAAACGTGCTCGCAAATCCCAAACCAGCGGTAAATTGTGAAGTACGTCACCTAAAGAGGAGAGCTTTACTAATAAAATTTTGGGCGATGAAGTGCTCATATGAGCATTATCTTATTTTTTGCTATCAAGGCGATTTAAAACTTCGGAGCAGTATCCCAAGCTAAGCCATTTTGATCTTTGGCATTCATATTAGGAGTCACGCCTTCTGGGAAGGGCCATTGCACTCCTACGGTAGGATCATTCCAAGCTAAGCAGGCTTCACTTTGGGGGTGATAGTAATCGGTCGTTTTATACAAGAACTCGGCGGCCTCAGATAGCACCAAAAAGCCATGGGCTAAGCCCGCAGGAATCCACATCTGTTTATGATTCTGAGCGCTGAGTTCAACGCCAACCCATTTGCCATAAGTGGGTGATGACTTACGAATATCCACAGCGACATCAAAGACACTGCCCGCCACAACGCGCACCAATTTACCTTGAGCTTGTTCTAATTGATAGTGCAAACCACGCAAAGTCCATTGCTTAGAAAAGGAATGGTTATCTTGCACAAAGTTCACTGTTATTCCTGTGGCCTGCGCAAAATCCTGCGCATTAAAAGACTCAGTAAACCAGCCACGCTCATCACCAAATACCTTAGGTTCAATAATCAATACATCATGTATTGCTGTGGAGGTAACTTGAAGCTTGGGATGAGGAGCAGACACCGCTATGTTTCCTTTATTTCTTAGAAGACAAAGAGATGGGTTGGACAGAAGTATTGAGCTCGTGCAAAATCTTATTGAGGTACTGACCGTAAGTATTTTTACTCAGCAAACTAGCAACCTTTTGAACCGCCTCAGCACTAATCCACCCTTGGCGATAGGCGATCTCCTCAGGACAAGCAACCATTAGGCCTTGGCGCTTCTGCAGGGTTGCAATAAAACCGGCAGCATCTAATAAAGAATCATGGGTGCCTGTATCTAGCCACGCAAAACCGCGCCCCATGATTTCGACATTGAGTTCATTTTTTTCTAAATAAAAACGATTGACGTCAGTGATTTCATATTCACCACGGGTGCTTGGCTTGATTGAAGCCGCCACATCACAGACTTGATTGTCATAGAAGTACAGGCCAGTAACAGCGTAATTACTTCTTGGTTTAACGGGCTTCTCTTCGATCGACAGCGCTTTAAAGTGTTGATCAAACTCCACTACGCCGTAACGCTCTGGATCAGTGACGTGATAAGCAAATACAGTAGCTCCACCACTTCTTTGATTGGCACTATCAAGCTGCCCTACGAGCTCATGCCCATAAAAAATATTATCCCCAAGCACTAAAGCACTGGGATCATTACTAACAAAATGCTTACCCAAGGTAAAAGCCTGTGCCAAACCATCGGGTGAAGGCTGAACACAGTATTGAATATTCAAACCCCACTGCGAACCATCGCCCAAGAGCTCAGAAAAACGCGGTGTGTCATGCGGTGTCGAGATCAATAAAATATCTCGTATGCCAGCCAGCATGAGAGTAGTCAGCGGGTAATACACCATCGGCTTGTCATAGACCGGCATCAATTGTTTTGAGACAGCTTGAGTCACTGGATACAAACGTGTTCCAGACCCACCAGCCAAAATAATGCCCTTACGATTCATTGCCATTTTCTTATCAACTTTTATATCAGGCCATCTTTAGCCAATTGCTGCACATAGGCCCGCACATCATCAGACCAAGGTTTATTCCATCGCTGCAATTTTGACACATCCCCAGTTGCCGCAATGGCTTGCCTGAGCTTATCAGTGGCCATACGAGAATTCATG
>CAJARE010000228.1 GCA_903944255.1 uncultured beta proteobacterium | reverse complement strand
GCACTGGATCTGTACCAGCAGTGTTGGGCTATGTACGTTTTGGTATCAAAACCATCGGCTTAACAAATGATGAGTCTGCAGGAAATGCTTTGTTAGCTACTCCAAAAGCTGCTGCGGCATTCGCTGCCAATCCACAATCAAGAAAAGGGCAAACAATCGTTCTCACTGGCAATTCCACCGGCGATTACGCTGTGCAATCTTGCCTGAAGAAATATGGCTTAAGCAAAGCTGATGTCACCATCAAAAATATGGGTCAGGGCGAAATTATTTCTGCAATGTCCTCTGGTAATGCTGACTTTGGTGGCTTGTGGGCACCGAATATTTACACTTTAGAAGAAAAAGCTGGCGCTAAGGTGATTTGCAGCGGTAAAGAGGGTGGCGCATTTGTTCCTGGGGCTTTAATTGTTCGGGGTGATTATGCAAAAGAAAACCCACAAAATGTTGCTAAATTCCTAGCTATTTATTTGCGAACATGGAAGTGGATGAACGCCAATAAGCCAGAAGCTATCGCCATGATGAAAAAGTTTTATGAGCAAGGTGGTGTGACAATTTCTGAGGCCTCTATGAGGAAAGAGTTTGATACACGTCCAACCTATGATTTAGCGAGTGAATTAAGGATTATGGATAACTCAAAAGGTCCATCACAAGTAGACGGTTGGTTTAATGCGATTGGGGCATTTATGCAGTCTACTGGGGCAATTCAAACAGTTCCACCAGCCAATGAATACATTACAGATGAGTTCATGAAGATGGTGAATGCCGATAAGACACTGCGTGAGTTTGCAAATAACACCAAGTAATTAATCAGCTAATCCAAAAAAATGGGGGGAGCCTCATTTTTTTGGAGATGAGCTGTAAGCGCTTACACAACTAAGGTTAGAAACATGTCTATAAATTACTTAAAAAAAGCTGCCAAAACACCTGAAACAGAAACTTCCAACGCTCAAGAGGTGGTAAACGAGATGCTCTCAAATATTGAGAAGCATGGCGAGTCCGCTGTCAAAGAGTATGCATTGAAGTTAGATAAATGGTCTGGTGATATTGTGATGTCTGATCAGGCAATCAATGCCGCTTTAGCAGATGTGCCAAGCTCTGTAAAAAAGGATATCGATTTTGCAGTCAAGCAGGTTTATGACTTTGCAATTGCTCAGAAAAATAGTATTAACGATTTTTCAACCACCTTGCATGCTGGTGTCACGGCCGGCCAAAAGGTATTACCAGTCAATGTTGTTGGTTGCTACGCTCCTGCAGGTCGTTATGCACATATAGCCTCTGCTTATATGACTGTTGCCACAGCCAAAGCGGCTGGTGTTAAAAATATTATTGCCTGCTCTAGTCCATTTCGGGGTGGCGGTATTCATCCTTATGTTCTTTATGCGTTTAAGGCGGCGGGTGCTGATGTCATTATGACTCTCGGTGGGGTGCAAGCCATTGCATCATTAGCTTATGGATTATTTACTGGTAAACCTGCTGATGTCGTTGTGGGGCCGGGGAATAAATTTGTAGCAGAGGCAAAACGTTCTTTATTTGGCAAGGTGGGTATTGATGTTTTTGCGGGCCCATCAGAAATTGCAATCATCGCTGATGAAACGGCTGATCCAAAAATTGTCGCTAGTGATCTTGTTGGTCAAGCAGAGCACGGTCATGAATCGCCCGCCTGGCTATTTACGACCTCAGATAAGTTAGCTAAAGAGGTGATGCAATTAGTGCCGCAGATGATCGACTTACTACCTCCAACAGCCAAGGACGCAGCTGCCTGTGCTTGGCGAGATTATGGTGAGGTCATTGTATGCAGCACGCGTGAAGAGGTGGCTCTGGTATCAGACAAATATGCCAGTGAGCATCTTGAAGTGCATGCCAAAGATTTGGACTGGTGGTTAAGTAATCTCACTTGTTATGGGTCATTATTTTTAGGCGAAGAAACCACTGTTGCATTTGGGGATAAAACAAGTGGCCCTAATCATGTACTGCCTACCAAAGGTGCGGCAAGGTATTCAGGAGGATTATCGGTTCACAAGTTTATGAAAACGCTGACTTGGCAGAAGATGACGCGCGAGGGTAGCAAGGAAATGGCTTTAGTCACCGCCAGAATTAGTCGCCTTGAGGGCATGGAAGCTCATGCTCGAACAGCGGATGATCGTTTGGAGAAGTATTTTCCTAGCGAAAAATTTGATCTTGGAGTTCCAGTAGAGGTATGAGTCTCATGATTAATCAACTATTTGGTTTACAGGGAAAAACCGCTCTCATCACTGGCGGTAGTAGTGGAATAGGTGAGGGTATCGCTTTAGCTCTTGGATTGGCCGGTGCTGAAATTGCAATTGCTGCTCGCAGAGAGGCACCATTAGCTGAGGCAGTTTCTCGCCTAACTAAGCAAGGCATCAAGACTTCTTCCTACATTGCCGACTTAAGTGTTCTGGAGCAATCAGCAGAGTTATCTGCTCAAGTGTTGAGTAAATTAGGAAAAGTAGATATCTTGGTCAATGCGGCAGGAATTAATTTACGAGAGCCATTTGAAGCAATTACCCCTCAGAGCTGGCAAGAGCAATTGAATGTGCAATTAGCGGCACCATTTTTCATGACGCAAGCACTGGCTCCACAAATGAAAGAGCGTCATTGGGGAAGAGTGATTAATATTGCTTCGCTACAAAGTTATCGTGCTTTTGCTAATAGTGCACCCTATGGTGCTGCTAAAGGCGGGGTCTTGCAGTTAACGCGTGCAATTGCACAAGAATGGTCCAAGTTTGGCATTACCTGTAATGCGATTGGGCCTGGGTATTTTCCTACTGCGCTTACTGCCCCAGTATTTAATAACCCTGCTCTTGTAAAAATGCATGCAGAAAGAACTGCAATTGGACGCAATGGAGAGATACAAGACCTTAATGGGCTTGCTATATTTTTAGCGAGCGATGCCTCTGCCTATATTACTGGTCAAGCCATCATGATTGATGGCGGTTACACAGCTTCTTAAGGAAAGTAATCATGAAAGCCTTGGTCTATACACAACCAAATGAGATGCAAGTTTTAGATCGCCCATATCCTTCTTTGGATCCAGACGAAGTTGTTCTAAAGATTGAATCAGTCGGTATTTGCGGAAGTGATATGCATGCGTTTCATGGTCATGATCCCCGAAGAAAACCAGGCTTAGTTTTAGGGCATGAGTTTGC
>CAJARE010000227.1 GCA_903944255.1 uncultured beta proteobacterium | reverse complement strand
ATCTGCTTCACAGTTTCATAAATCGAGCTTGCTAAGTCATGCTTGTTTACCAGACCCAGCACAGTAAAAGCGCTATCAATAGATGGTACATAACGGTCGACCCCGGTATCAGTGATCTTCGGCGCCGCTACTTCAACCTCAAAAAAGTGAGCGACTGTGAGCGCTATATCTCGCATTTCAATTGCCTCATCAGAGCCAACATTAAAAATGGGGCATTGGGTATTACTGGCTGCAGCAATTGTCATAAGCCATTCCACCAAGTCATCAGCATACATATAACTTCGATACACAAGTTTATTGGCATTGACCTTTATTGGACGCCCGCAAAGGCCGTCTTCAATAAAATTTCCAATGGCAAAGTGCTGATCCCTGGGTAGGTATGGACCCACAAAGGCAAAACATCGTGCAATACTGACTGACAATCCCGCAATACCTAGTTCTTGAATTGCCATTTCGGCATCGCGTTTAGCGGCAGCATAATGCTGCTTTCCCTTCACCATTTTTGTTATCTCGCCAAGGGGGCTAGACTCAGTTAAAAACGGGGTTTCAGCAGGCTGTGGGCCATAAATGGCACCTGAACTAGCATAGATTATTTTCGCATTGGAATGGTAAAGAGGAGCAAGTTTGCAATAATTTAATATGCTGGCCTGTATATTTTTCTGCTCCTCAATTGGCTGCGCTAGATAGCGACTAATATCCGTTGAAGCAGCCGCATGTATTACGTAATCCGCTTCGGGTAATGTTTGACATTGAGCTATATCAGCATCTATTAGCTCTATTGACTCACTAAGCAGCTCTGGATTTTGAATCCGCAGTTTTGATGCGGTGCGAGCAAGTACTTTTATTGATGTAATTTCCCAAGGGGTCAATAAGCCCCTTTGAAATGCACTTAGTATGGACTTGCCAAAGAAGCCAGACCCCCCAATAACTAAAAGTGTACTCACCTAAGTTCCAGTTGGGGGGTGCCCTTTAAATGCCCCGTTCTTTAAATGACTTGAGTAACTCAATGTCATCAGAATACGGGGTATCTAAAATATCCACAGTAATCGGAGCATCTTTTACACAAGGATTGAGCAGTTTGTGCCCAAATTTTCCGAGCATTAATTCGCGACTAGAAACTTGGCCTTTTTGCAAAGGAATAGCCAGGTAGCAATCATCTTCTGTCAGAATTTGGCCAGCCACTAAATCTCGCTTGGCATATACACCCCTGACATACGAATCCAAATAGGCAATCTCTTTATCCAAGAAATTGCGACGCTTATTAGACGAGGTTCCACACATTTCAACTGCTTTATGCCATGCCTTAAACCAAGTGTCGATCTGATTGGGTAAGGATGAATAAGTGGCAACTTGAAAGCCATCGTCATTGATATCAACATGTCGCTCAAAGGTTCTGGCGCCCTTTGCATAAGCGATGTGCATGGATGCCGACCAATCATGATACTCATGACAGGAGTATCCAATCACGTTATCAGGATATCTCTTGCGCAAATAATCAATTTGATTCAGTTCGCACTCATTATCTTCATGAGGATAAGCAGCGATACAGTGATTTAAGGACAAAGGAATCGAGCGATGCGCAAAGAATGTTACAACATCATCCATATCTTTTTGGGACATGCCGCCAGTGGAAATAATGACAGGACGGCGAGTTTTAGCAATCTTCTCCAACAGCGTCCAATCGTTGTTATCAGCGCTGGCCACTTTGATGATGGGCATGTCAAACTCAACACACCAATCAACAGACTTTTCATCAAATGGAGTCGACATAGGAATGCAGCCGCTTTGTCGAATCGCATTTACTAATTT
>CAJARE010000226.1 GCA_903944255.1 uncultured beta proteobacterium | reverse complement strand
AGTTCCAATTATGGAATTTATTAAAGATAGTAATACTATTGGGATTGAACTGAATAACGATCAATTCTATTTACGCGATCACTTAGTAAAAGGCCATTCTATCTTACCCGGTGCGATGAGTTTAGAAATCATTCGTATGGCTTACGATTTTTATAAGAAGCATAAAGACCGGCCTGCTATTGATCATTCAAGTCCACATTTAGAATTTAGACACATTGTTTGGAGAAGTCCGCTGAGGGTTGACTCCAAAGCAACTAATATCGAAGTTTTATTTGAGAAACAATCGGAACAAGTAAATAAATTTACCCTAAAGCATG
Organism: uncultured beta proteobacterium; assembly: GCA_903944255.1. Taxonomy (GTDB): domain Bacteria; phylum Pseudomonadota; class Gammaproteobacteria; order Burkholderiales; family Burkholderiaceae; genus Polynucleobacter. Next base: position 19,879 of record CAJARE010000226.1, on the reverse strand, counting down.
AAGATAAAAATTCAGAACTGAGTACTATTTATCTTCAAGGTGCTATTAGATTTCATGAAAATTCTAATTCAGCGCAAGCGGTACATGACTTACCGTTGCTCAAAGCTCGTTGTGAATTGGCGCTAAATGTAGATGACATATATGAGCAATTGAGTGAATTAGGTATTCACTATGGCCCAACTATGCGATCCATTTCCCATATTTGGATAGGTCACGAGGAGTTATTGGCTAACTTGCAATTACCATCTGAGCTTTTTGTTTCACCTGCTTATGATGGAGAAAGCTTTTATATCCATCCTTCTGTATTAGATAGCGCCTTTCAATCATGTTTGGGTATATTTACTGCCTCAAATAATCAAGAACTAGCCCTCCCTTTCGCAATTGATAGATTGATACTTTTGAGTCCGACAACCACTGAGATGTGGGCACACGTTCGAGCTTTACCATCTAATGGATCTATCCGAAAGCTAGATATTGACTTGCTTGATCAACAAGGTAGGGTTTGTTTAAGTATCGAAGGTTTTACATTTCGAATGGTTAAGTCAGACTTATTCGTTTCTCCCTTGACGCAAGCATCTACTAACTCTTCAAAATTTGAATCAATTGATCGCGAACGAGTAATTGGGTACTTCAAGAATCTATTTTCTGCTGAGACTGGAATTCCACAGGGGGAAATTGAGCCAAATTTATCGTTAGATTCTTACGGAATAGATTCAATGATGATTATGAGTCTGACAGATCGCTTAGAAAAAGATTTTGGAATATTGTCTAAAACAATTTTCTTTGAATGTCAGACGCTTGATGCAGTCGCGGACTATTTCATAAAACTGCATACCTTAAAATTAATTGATTTATTGGGATCTACAGAAATTCCAGTTCAAAAACTGAAACAAGAGCAATATCAAAATCCTAAGAGTGAACCTACAGCTACTTTAAGTCAGCAAAGCTCAACTGATCTAGAGCCAGCTTCTCGAGAGCGGGTTTTAGCGCCTTTGGCTAAATCAATGGATGTGGCTATCATTGGTTTAGCCGGTCGGTATCCTGGTGCAAATAACTTAACACAGTTTTGGGAAAATTTAGCAGCTGGGATTGACTCTATTAGTCAAATTCCTATTGAGAGATGGGATCATTCTTCCTTATATGATCCTGTACGTGGAAAACCTGGAAAAAGTAATAGTAAGTGGGGTGGTTTCATTGAGGATGCTGATTGCTTTGATCCTCTGTTTTTTAACATGTCTCCACGAGAAGCCGAATTCATTGATCCACAAGAGCGCCTTTTCCTCCAATGCGCTTGGGAAACGATTGAGGATGCAGGCTACACTCCTGAAAATATTGCTCCTGAATTAGCTCCCTTTGCTGGTGGAAAAGTAGGTGTATTTGTTGGGGTTATGTATCAGGAATATCAGTTATATGGCGTAGAACAGACCCAAAAAGGACACCCTATCGCACTTTCTAGTAGTGCGGCATCAATTGCCAATCGTGTTTCTTATTTCTTTAATTTTCATGGTCCAAGTATGGCCATTGACACAATGTGTTCCTCATCATTAACCAGTATTCACCTGGCATGTGAGAGCTTGTACTCAGGTAGCTGTGAAGTAGCTCTTGCTGGTGGAGTAAATTTAAGCCTGCATCAAAATAAGTATTTAGCACTTGGTCAGGGACGTTTTACTTCAAGTAAGGGACGATGCGAAAGTTTTGGTAAAGGTGGCGATGGATATGTTCCAGGTGAAGGAGTAGGTGCGGTACTACTTAAACCTATTGATAAGGCAATTGCGGATGGGGATCATATTTATGGAGTTATCAAATCAACAGCTATTAATCATGGGGGTAAGACTAATGGCTATTCAGTTCCAAATCCTCATGCGCAAACCTCTGTCATTTCAAATGCATTAGCTCGTTCTGGCTTACAAGCAGGTGATGTCACCTATCTTGAAGCACATGGTACTGGAACCATTCTTGGAGACCCAATTGAGATTGCCGCTTTATCTAAGGCATATCAGCAAGATACAAATATCCATCAATTTTGTGCCTTAGGTTCAGTAAAGTCTAATATTGGGCATTGCGAAAGTGCAGCAGGCATTGCGGGGCTCACTAAGATCTTATTACAAATAAAGAATCGTAAATTAGCTCCCTCTATTCATGCTGATATTCTTAATCCTGCCATAAATTTTTCAACATCTCCATTTATCGTCCAGCAGCATCTGAATGAATGGCCTAGAAAATCTCGTGAAACATCACAAGGTTCGATTGAGTTGCCCCGCATTGCAGGGCTATCCTCATTTGGGGCAGGGGGCTCAAATGCCCACTTCATTATTCAAGAATATGTTGATCCACAAGAGTTTAAATTTAACGATCTATTTACAATGACACGCCCCGGTGTCTTTCCATTTTCGGCTAGAGATCCAGAGAGATTAACGCAACTATTAGCACGCTATGTTGAAGTTTTAGATCAATTTAAGGACTCTGAATTACCTTCTATAGCATGCACCTTGCAAAATGGCCGTGTGACATTTGAATATCGCGTTGTCATTGTAGCGTCCAGTCGCGTAGATCTGGCGCATAAACTTAAAAACATACTTACAAATAAGTTAGATCTAATCGATATTTACTGCAGCTCTAACTTCAGAGCTGAACAGCTATCTATCATTGAGGATAATAGAAGAATTGATAGTGTTGAACGTAAGCTTGCTGAGCAATGGGCGAAGACTGGTAAAGCAAATTGGTTAAATTTACAGCGTCCCGGAGAACCGCCACATAAAATTAGTTTGCCAACTTATCCATTTTCTCGAGAGCGTTACTGGATTCCTAATATAGCCTCTGAGGATATTTCGTCCCAGAATACGAAGAGGGCTCATCTTGTAGAGAATTCAATTAAAGAGAATCCTGCGCTTCTATTTGTACCTCATTGGAGTTTGGCTGAAGCGATACGAAGCCCGAATATAAATTTAAATAATGGTCGTACCATTATAGTAATTTGTGATTTTAATAAGGATATTTCTAGAGGCTATCAACAACAATTAGGAGATGTAGAAACTATCGTTCTTGAATCTAATTTTTCTAAAATTTGGGAACGCTACACCTGTTATTCAGAGCAATTAATAGTCCTTATTCAGAATATTCTCAAACAAGATCAAGTAAATACTCTTTTACAATTGGTTGTACCGCTGGATGGAGAGCGTTTAATTTTTCAAGGGCTGAGTGGCTTATTGCGCACGGTACAGCTCGAGCATTCTCGTTTCCGTTGTCAGCTAATAGGACTTACAGATCTCACCAGAGACTTGGCGTCTATTTTAAAGCGAGAGCAATCAACAGACGATGCACTTATACGTTACGTCGGCGGTAACCGTCAAATTCAAGTATGGCGTGAGTACCAACCCAGGCAGACTGAAACTTTTAGAAAAGAGTTATTAAAAGATAATGGGGTGTACCTCATTACAGGAGGAACAGGCGGTGTTGCATTGCATGTTGCAGAGAATATTTCTGCTTCAGTAAACAATCCAATACTATATATCGTGAGCCGTTCTGCTTTGAGTGTTGAAGAGAGCGAGCGTATCGCTGCGTTACCATGCAAGGTAATTCATAAGCAAATAGATGTTACCAAGCTAGATGATGTCCACGCGCTTATCCAGCATTTGACAACTTCTTTTGGACGCCTCAATGGTATTTTTCATGCTGCCGGTATTACGCGGGATAAATTTCTAATTCGTAAAAATATAGATGATATAAGAGATGTACTTGCTCCAAAAGTGCAAGGACTGTTTAATATCGATAGTGCAACTGCTCAATGCGAGCTTGATTTTTTCTTACTGTTCTCTTCGGTTTCTGGAGCCCTTGGCAATCCAGGTCAGGCTGATTATGCAGCTGCCAATGGATTTATGGATTCTTTTGCTTTATTGCGTTATGAACAAGTTAGCCGCGGAGAGCGCTATGGATTAACACTATCTATTAATTGGCCATACTGGAAAGATGGTGGTATGCGTATTGATGTAAGTGCTCTAAACTCAATTCAGAAAAATTTAGGTGTAGTCCCACTAGCGACTAATATTGCAATGAGATCTCTATGGGCTTCATTTGAAGCGCATGAAGCTCAAGTACTTGTTCTTGACGGCAACCATGATTTGATACGTCAATGGATGATGCCATTGACGCTTTCTCACGAAATACAGAAGACTATTGATGTATCCAATAAAGATATTTTGGAGGGCGAGGCATCAGCCAGTATTTCCATGATAGATCTGCATGAAAAGACCTGTATTTATTTGGCAAAATATTTTAGTGATGTATTGCATTTGCCCCTAGATCGTTTAGATCACAATGATCCAATAGATAGATATGGAATTGATTCAGTCCTTGCGCTTCAAATTATCGAGGCGATAGCAACTGATCTCGGTAGCCTGCCCAGCACTCTTTTATTCGAGTATCCCAAAATTACTTTACTGGCTAATGCTTTACTCAAAAGCCATCTTGAGCCTTTACAAGTTATTTTAGCTACAAATATGGCTTCTCTTGAGGAGCCTATCATTGAAGATACTATTACTACGTTATCTCCTACCCCAATTGAAATTAGTAAGGATGGAATAGCAATCATTTCAGTTGCGGGTCAATATCCTGGAGCAGATTCAGTTGAAGAATTTTGGGAAATGTTGCGCAATGGAGGGGATGGTATTACTGAAGTGCCGCCTGATCGCTGGGATCATCAGGCTATATATTCCGAGCTTAAGGGAAAACCAGGCGCTACTAATTGCAAGTGGGGAGGCTTTCTTAAGAATATTAAATGTTTTGACCCTGAATTTTTCGGAATTAATCCAAGAGATGCGGCACTTATGGATCCTCAGGAACGATTATTACTTCAGACTAGCTGGCACCTTTTAGAGCGCGCAGGTTATACGAGAGATTTTTTAAGTAAACATTATGATTCAAGGGTCGGAGTTTTTGTAGGAGCTATGTATCAGCAATACCATTCACTTGATGCTGATTCAGAGAGTAGTGTGATGGTTTCATTATCTTCTTATGCTTCTATGGCTAATAGAATTTCTAGCTTCTATGATCTCCAGGGGCCAAGTATTGCAATTGATACTATGTGTTCTTCTGGTTTGATGGCAATTCACCAGGCTTGTCAAAGTTTGAGACAAGGAGAATGCCGCTTAGCAATTGCGGGAGGTGTAAATTTAACCATTCACCCAAATAAATATCTTGGGCTGAGTAAGGCAGGATTATTAGGAAGCCATCAAGAATGTCGTAGCTTTGCTGATGGAGACGGCTATCTGCCTTCAGAAGGAGTTGGCGCTGTTTTACTCAAGCCTTTGTCCGATGCTTTGCGTGACGGCGATCAAATTCTGGCCATAATTCGTGGCAGTGCCACTAATCATGGAGGCCATTCAGGCGGTTACGGAGTTCCCAATGCTCATTTACAAACACGTTTAATTAGTGAAAATTTTGTGAATTGTGGTGTTGATCCAAGAACTATAGGCTATGTAGAAGCTGCTGCAAATGGTTCGCCTTTGGGCGACGCTATTGAGTTCCGCGCTTTGACTGAAGCATTTCGTTTATTTACTAATGATATAGAGTTTTGCAGTATTGGCTCGGTCAAAAGTAATGTCGGTCATCCTGAAGCAGCTTCTGGTTTTGCTCAATTAACTAAAGTTATATTACAACTTGAAAATCAAATTCTTGTTCCGTCTATTCGTAAGACAACACTAAATCCAAATATTTTTTTTAAAGGCTCTCCGTTTATTCCTCAGGCTGAACTATCACAATGGAAAAGAAAAGAAATTGATGGAATAGTTACACCACTGCGCGCAACAATCAGTGCTTTCGGAGCTGGTGGAACGAATGTACATTTAATTCTTGAAGAGGCCCCCGGAATCGAGGTCAACAAGGATGTAGATTCAATCCCTGAAGAATCCTATGAATTTATATTCTCTTCTCACAGAATGGATCGACTTCCATTGGTGATTAGTCAAGTTTATGAACATTTGGTACGGCATCCTCATATAAGTTTGAAGAAATTAGCGCGAACTTTATCAATGCATCGTGAAAGACTATTTTTTGTAACATCTATTATTGCGAGTAGTTACCAAGACTTAGTTGAGCAATTGAAAGTGTGGGGTCTACAGGATGTACATCCTTTATTAACCCCATCCATAAATAAATTTGATGATAAAGAAAAATTTCTACCTATAGAATTACCTAGCTATCCATTTTGTTTGGATTCTTACTGGATTAATAATGAATCTATGGCATTAAGAGTGGATGAGCCAAATGAAGAAATAAAAACTCAGATTTTCTCAGAAGACCCTATTAGTCAGGCTTTGAAAATCATTCGCGCACAAATGGTCGATCAACTAAGGCTAGATAATAGGTTGATAAATGATTATAAATCGATGCGCTCTCAAGGCGCAGATTCAATGTTTGTAACGCGTCTTATCTATACCGTTATGAATGAAATGAAAATTTCAATAACCCATCTGGATGTTGAAAAAAATGGATCACCGAAAGAATTAGCTGCACTAATTTCACAGCGAGTTGTTAGTAAGGATGGGCTCATTATTCAGAAGACTGATGAAAAATGGGCCCAACAAGACCATAGTATCAATACACCTCTTACTTTAGGTCAGAGTGGTCTATGGGCATTACAGAGGCTGTATCCCAATACTAGTGCATATAATGTTCCCCTTACATTTCATGTAGAAGATTTGAATTTGCAGGCTTTAAAGGATGCCTGCGCATATATATTTAAATGTTTCCCAATACTGACTATTCACATAGATCAGTCCAGTGGTTATCCTGCCATGGTTCCGAAAGTAATTTCAAATCCTTTGAATATAGTTCCAATTCCCGATGACATTGACCCCGTTTATTTTGCAAAAAAAAGGGCTTTAGAGCCTTTCACATTTACACCTAACTCTACGCCAGCTCGTTTTGAGCTGTTGAGGGGTAGCAAAGATATTCTGCTCATTGTAGTTCACCATATTATTTTTGATGGACTATCGGCAGTTATACTTGCCCGTAATTTTTGGGATGCCTATGACTGTTTTGCTAGTGGAATACAGCTTCCTTTGCCGGTTCCTCAATCTAACTATTCTCTATTTTCTCAATATGAGCGCGAGCTATTGAATTCCAAAGATGGCGAGATTCATATTAAGTATTGGAAAGATAATCTGAGAGGTGGGGTTGAAAAACTACAGTTACCCTTTGATAAAACTGCTAAACCAATTAACTCATCCACATCCCTTTCAATTGAATTTTTACTTGATAGCCAATCACTTTCAGAGGTTAAAAAATGTACTCGTAAACTTGGAATTAATGATTCTGTCTTCTTTTTGGGGGCGCTTAAGGTTTTGCTGTATCGATATACTGGGCAAAATGACATATTGATTGGCATGCCTACTATGGCAAGGCCTGATAGTCGATTCGAAAATACAATTGGCTATTTTGCAAATATGATATCGATCAGAAGTGCCCTTACTGGGTCTCAAACGGTTCGTAATTTTCTTGAAAAATTACAAGTTATAGTTACTAATGGACTAGATCATTCGTTATATCCACATGTGGCAGTAGTGCGTGAACTGAATAGAAGCTCCATTGATCTTTTATATCAAGTAAGTTATGCCTATCAGAATTTTACAGATAACGAATTCCAGGGTAGCCCTCAAGCAATTGGCCGATCTTTAGTCACACATATACCTGAAATCCGACAAGGTAGTGATGCATTGTTAGGGTTTGATTTGTTTGAAGAGGGCGATGAATTACGTATTTTAGTTAATTACGATCCAAATCAATTTACTATTTCTACAATTAATAATTTACTTCATCATTATGTCAATTTATTGAATGAAATGAGCATCAATCCAGAAAAGACTTTGAGTAAATTGGAAATGCTTCGACAATCTGAGAAAAGTTTATTGGTAAGCTTTAGTGGTATTGAGAATAGTGCTGGTGTTGAGGACAGCCTGGTTCACGAGTTAGTTGATCTACAAGCCCAATTAAATCCAGATGCAATTGCACTCATATGTGGAAAGCAATCCCTATCCTACCAAGAGCTAAATGTACGTTCCAATCAATTGGCCCAATATCTACGAGCTAGTGGTATGCGCTTAGGCATACCAGTTGTTGTATCGATAGAGCGCGGCATTACAAGCATTGTTCTATTACTGGCTATTCTTAAAAATGGCGGAATATGGATTCCGTTAGAAGTGGATTGCCCAATTCAAAGACTAAGAACTATATTAGATGATGTTGGAAGATGTTTTGTAGTAGTTGATCGTAAAACAAATACACGAATTGCACAATTGGACAGTAAGAATTGCACTATTCTAAATATTGATGACCTGACTGATGCCGCCAATCATATGTCCTTGGAAAAGTTACTGTCAATAGACATTCCTCCAAATAGTCCTGCATATATGATTTACACTTCTGGTACGACGGGTCAACCCAAAGGTGTTCTGATTAGTCATCAGTCTATTTCGACACATTGCCGAGCTGTTATAGCTTGCTATGATCTTTCTAATGCTGATGTAGTCTTGCAATTTGCCGCTCATCATGTGGATACTTCCCTGGAGCAAATTTTTGCATCGTTAACTTGCGGTGCAAGCTTGCTAATACGGGAAGGCGATCTATGGTCCCCTAATGAATTTAGTGCTATTCTTGATGCTCATTTAATAAGCGTAGCTGATTTACCTCCCGCATACTTACGAGAAGTATTGCAAGCCTGGAAGAATGATCCTAAAAGAGCACCCAGGCATTTTCCACGACTTTTAATAGTTGGGGGCGAGATACTCTCTCCATCCATAATTGATCTTTTACGTTCTGGTCCTTTTGTAGGCACCCGTTTATTAAATGCATACGGTCCAACCGAGGCTACCATAACGAGCAGTATTCATGAAGTAGATTTACAAAAATTTGATACCTCTATACCTATTGGAAAACCTTTGCCAGGCGGTTTTATAGTCATTTTGGATAGGGATGGAAACCTTGTGCCTGAGGGTGTTATTGGGGAGCTGCACATTGGCGGCGTACGCCTTGCTAACTCATATCATCGCCGTTCTTCTTTGAATCACGATAGATTTATACCTTGCCCAGTTGAGCTTATTAAGTTTAATGATACTTCTGATAGTCTTTTATATCGCACGGGTGATCTTGCCAGTCATGTAAAAGGCGGCAATGGCACTATTTCCTTTCATGGCAGAGTAGATCACCAAATTAAAATCCGAGGATTTAGAGTTGAACTAAGCGAAATAGAGGCAGTATTACGTGAGTTTGGAATGCTAGAAGCCGCAGTTTTTTCGACTCTATCGGAAAATGGCGAACAAATTCTCCATGCTTGTATTGTTCCAGGTACGGAAAAATTTGATCGAGAAGAGCTCGATATTTTTATGTCTGAACGTTTGCCCACAATTATGTGTCCCGCTTCCTATGTGGTATGTGACACATTACCCTTGACTAACAGCGGTAAGCTTGATCGTGATTTTATTCTGAGTAAAACTAGTGAAGTTCAGAAATTAAAAAATGAAATTTATCAACCAAGCGATGAAACAGAAATACGGTTAGCAAAACTATGGTTTGAAATACTTGGTAAAGAAGTATTAGATGTTCATTCTGATTTTTTTGTTGAAGGTGGCAATTCTTTAATGGCCATTAGACTTTTAGCAGCCATTTCCTCTGAATTTGACCAAACGCTTGAGACAAGTGCACTATTGCGTGCATCAACTTTTCTTGCACAGGCTCAATTACTACGACAAGGTCAAGTATCAAATTATGATTTAGATTCACCACTGGTCTTGTTGGCAGAAGGGGAGCCTAATATGGTCCCCTTATTCTTAATACATCCTGTTGGTGGCGATGTACTTTGCTATGTTCCTTTAGCACGCGCACTTGGGGGTAAACGATCTATTTATGGATTGCGCTATATTGAGCTTAACGAAAGCTCTCGTTTTATTAATATTGAACACATAGCTGAAAGCTACGTTGCATTGATCCGCCAGGTTCAGCCAAGTGGGCCCTATCAATTAGGCGGCTGGTCCTTGGGTGGTGTGATCGCATATGAAATTGCGCAACAATTAAACGCTGCTGGACAACAGGTTCAAATGCTCGCATTAATTGACAGTTATACACCTTCTTTAATAGAAAAATTAGAGTTGGAATTTAAAGATAATGTATCTAAACAGATCCTAATAAATCCAAATAAACATTTTTATCTAGAACATCCTCGGTCTAAATATGAAGTAACCTTAAGTGATCATTTACGTCGCTATCATCCAAAGCCATATCACGGTCAAGTAACGTTATTTTATGCAAGCGACCACCAGCCTCAAGACTTAACACTAGGTTGGGGTGAATTAATTCGCTCTGGTCTGACTATGCATGCCTTACCTGGTCATCACTATTCAATGTTAGAAGCAAGTCACTTAGATGTTTTAGTTGCACTTTTAAGTACCGATTTATTAACAGTTGACTTTTCTATTGATAAATGGAAGTAAATAATAATGATACGTTCTAGACGGAATCAACGAGTGCTCTCTCAAACTTTGATGGCGATAGATAAATCCTGTTTTCATAATGATTGGGGCAAGTGATGTCCCGTTTTTTAGAGCGTGAAGATATTGATTGGTGGAGTCTGATTGCAAATAAAAATTATTTGGAAAATCCATATCCACAGCTTAAAGAATTACAAAAGTTAGGCCCTATACATTTAGATAAAAAGACTGGAATTTACTTCGTGCTGGGTCATCATGAATTTGGATTGATTGCGCGTTCATCAAAGATGGGGCGGGATACTCGACTATGGCGCGATGGCTGGTTTAACCCTAATAATAAAGTATCAGATCCAACGTCATATGAATTATTTAGTGAATTTCAATCACAAATGATTATGATGAATGAGCCTGATCATGGCAGAATGCGCTCAGTATATCAGCAGGCTTTTAAACCAAGCGCAGTTGCATCCATCAGACCTATGATCGAGCGTGAGACAGATCTATTATTAGAGCAACTTGCAGCAACAAATGATATTGATTTAATTGATAATTTTGCAGCACCTTTACCTTTAAGAGTATTGCGTAATCTCTTAGAAATTCCTGCTGACATGGATCAAGATATGCAGCGTTGGAGCGCTTCATTGATCAAAATTGGCGATGTTATGATGACGCAAGAACAAAAAGTTGAAGCCTTGCTTGCATTGAGGGAGTTTAAATATTATTTGCGTGACCATATTAAATACTATCGTGCTAGTCATCAGAATACTCTAATGAATTCAGTTATTTCAGCGTTTGAAAATGGATTTATGAATGAACAGGAAACTTTGACAAATTTGATGTCTATGCTTGTTGCGGGGCATGAAACTACAGTTACACTCATCGGAAATGGTATGTTAGCTCTGTTACGCCATTCAGATCAACGTAATTTATTAATATCTGATCCAATATTAATTGAAACTGCTATTGATGAGTTCCTTCGTTATGAGCCTGGGGGGAATATGATTTTACGTATAGCTATTGAAGATTTTGAATTGAACGGTACCACTATTCCTACTGGTTCTATGGTAATTGGAATGGTTGGGGCAATTAATAGAGATCCCCTAAGATTTAACCAAGCAGATATATTAGATATTCAACGGAAACCAAATCCACATTTTACTTATGGTGCAGGAATCCATATTTGTATCGGGGCGCCTCTTGCGCACCTTGAGAGTGAAATTGCTTTTAATAAAATTCTTAAACAATTTCCTCAAATTGAGCTATCAGGGGAGCCTATTTGGCGTCTTGATCGCTTAAATGCTCGTGGACTTAAAACACTACCGGTGCGCTTAAGGATTAATTGATGAATAGCTCTATTACGGCTGTCGGTATTGAAGCTATGAATGTTTATGGGGGTGGCGCCTATCTAGATGCTTTGGAACTTTGCGCTTATCGTGGCCTTGAGCCCAGTAGGTTCGAAAATTTAATGATCAAAGAGAAGACTGTTGCAATGCCATATGAGGATCCAGTCAGCTTTGCCGTTAATGCTGCATTTCCTATCGTCAGTCAGCTATCTGAAGAGGATTTTGCAAGAATTGAGATGGTTATTACTTGCACTGAATCAGGAATAGATTTTGGTAAATCAATTAGTACTTATATCCACCATTATTTAGGGTTGAAACCTAGTTGTAGATTATTTGAAATCAAGCAAGCTTGTTATTCCGGGACAGCCGGGATGCAAATGGCTATTAATTTTCTTTTATCAGGCACTTCACCAGGGGCAAAAGCACTTGTAATTGCTACTGATGTATCTCGTTTTGCGCTTGCAGATGCTAGTGCAATTCAAGAGTGGGCATATTCAGAGCCGACATCAGGGGCTGGAGCTGTTGCGATCTTGCTGAGCGATAAACCACATATTTTTCGCATTGATCCAGGCGCTTATGGTAATCATGCATTTGAGGTCATGGACACTTGTAGGCCGGGTCCTGATACGGAATCAGGGGATGCAGATTTATCTTTAATGGCATATCTTGATTGTTGCGAGCATGCTTATAAAGATTATGCTATTCGAGTAGAGGGCGCGGATTTGAAAGAATCTTTCTCTTACTTATGCTTTCATACTCCATTTGGGGGTATGGTCAAAGGTGCGCATCGTCAGTTAATGAGAAAAATATGTCGAGCATCTCCATCAGAGATTGAAACAGATTTCATAAAAAGAGTTAGCGGGAGTATGATATTTGGACAGCAAGTCGGAAATACTGCTGGAGCATCTGTTTTGCTTGCGCTAGCTGGGATTATTGAAACCGGAATCTTTACTACTCCAAAGCGTGTCGGTCTTTTTTCATATGGTTCAGGTTGTTGCTCTGAATTTTTTAGTGGAGTAGTCGCAGCTGGTGCACAAGAAAAATTACGTAGCATGTCAATTGCTGCTAGCCTAAAACAGAGATATCGTCTCACTATGCCTGAGTATGAATTAATTTTACGTGGTGGAAACGCAATTCGATTTGGTGTTAAAGATATTAAGCTCGACTATGATATTATTCCTAATGCATGGTCTTCTTTTAAGGATTCTAAAAGATTTGTACTAGATAGAGTTGATAGCTATCATCGAAAATATCGCTGGCTTTAATCCCTGAAGATTATATTTAATCTTATACCCAGCAACTATATTGATTATTTAATTTTTGGAGAGTTAGTTGGATAAAAATAAAATATTTTCGATTATCGTTGAACAAATATACATTGTTTGTCCGAACCTTGTTGGCACACCCATAGACCCAAATGATCAAATGAGTGAATTAGGTATCGATTCGGTTGATCGACAAGAGATTATTATTCTTGTTCTTGAAGTAATTGGCCTGGAATTACCAATGGTACAACTGCATGGCCCCAAAAATCTTGGTGAACTCGCTGATTTGCTTTTTATCAAATGTGGTGCTTGACCAAGTGAATACCCCAGTAGTAAGTGGAATTGGGGTTGCAACCTCAGCGGGGTACGGCAAATCCTCTTTTTTAAATGTTTTGTTGAATTCTAGTAATGTTTTTGGCTATCTTCGACGACCTGGACGTATTAGTAAAACACAAATTATGCCATTTATTGGCGCCGAATTACCTGATCCTCCCCAAATTTTATCCCCACGCCTCTCCAGGCAGACAGGATTAACAGGACAGGTAGCTATTGCAGTAATAGATGAGGCTTGGCAAGAAGCGCAGCTTGATTTGATCGATCCTAATAGGATTGGTTTGGTAGTAGGTGGCTCTAATTTACAGTCACGTGAACATATGCTATTGCATCAATCATATATAGATCGACCCCATCTATTAAATCCTCGATACAGCTATACTTTTTTTGATAATGATTTATGCGGACTATGTTCTAACACTTATCCAATTCGTGGATTTAGCTATAGCTTAGGTGGTGCCTCGGCAGCCAGTGCGATAGCAATATTACATGCTATGGAAGCAGTAAGCTCTGGTCGTGTTGATGCATGTATCGCACTCGGAGCATTGCAAGATATTTCTTATTTAGAATGCCACGCTTTTCAATCATTAGGTGCAATGGGAGCCTCTGATTTAAAGCCGGATCAGGCATGTAGGCCATTTGACCGAGATCATAGTGGGTTTATTTATGGCGAATCTTGTGCTGCAATCGTAGTGTGTCGCAGTGACCTTAAGTCATTGAAAAACAATTACGGCAGTTTAATAGGTGGCGCTCATATTGCGAATGGAAATCGCGGGCCCCAACCATCCCTCGAAGGTGAAGTTCGAGCAATTAAGATGGCTCTTGCTCAGGCGAAATTAACTGCTTCTGAGATCGATTACGTTAATACGCATGGTACAGGCACTCCTTCTGGCGATGACATTGAGTTAAAGGCTCTCCACATACTTGGTTTAGAGCATGCTGCAATCAACTCTACAAAGTCAATCATTGGGCATGGGCTTAGCTCAGCAGCATCTGTAGAATTAGCCGCTATTCTTCTTCAAATGCGTGAGGGTTATTTGCATCCAACACGAAACTTAATTAATCCAATTAATACTGACTTTAATTGGGTATTGGAATCTTCCAAACCACATCGATTCATGCATGCACTATCACTTTCATCGGGATTTGGTGGTGTGGATACTGCTTTAGTGGTACGGGCACCATAATATGAGGTATTTATGAAAGAGCCATTCAAAACTATTCGTGCTGAAGTGACTGGAAATATTTGTAGAGTACGCATTGATCGCCCTGAAAAAAATAATGCAATTAATGCACAGCTTATTACTGAGCTTGCTTCAATAGTTGCGCTATGCAAAGATGAGGTGCGTGATATACCGATTACGATTCTAGTGCTTGAGGGTTCACCAGATATATTTTGTGTGGGTGGAGATTTTGATGAAATGAATGACAAGATTAAGAAGGGGGCTCTTGAATCTCCAGATCCAAATCCTCTTTATAATCTTTGGTTGGATTTTATGTATTCCTCCTTCATTACTATTAGCGTTGTAAGAGGGCGTGTAAATGCGGGTGGTCTAGGTTTCGTAGCGGCATCAGATATTGTGCTGGCCGATAGCAGCGCAAGTTTTAGTCTTTCAGAGCTCTTATTTGGGCTTTTCCCTGCTTGCGTACTACCCTTTTTATCAAACCGTATAGGCAAGCAAAAATCCCACTATATGACGTTAATGACTCGCGTCTTTACAGCAGAAGAGGCTCTTAATATGGGGCTTGTTGATGTATTGGGGGATTCGACTGAAGTTTTATTACGGGCGCATCTGAATAGACTGCAGCGGATTAGCAAGACAAGCATTTGCCAATATAAAAAATACTGTAGTGAGATATTTGATCAACCTATTAGGGACAAGCAAATTGCAATATCGGCTAATCAACTCTTATTTAAGGATCCCATAAATCTGAAGAATATTAGTCGATATATAGAGGAATCAAAATTTCCCTGGGAAAAATAGTGCTTCAAAGTCCTAGTTGTAATTTGTTCGCATATCAACCGCTTTGATTTGAGTTGAAGATTTAGTAATGAATCTATTTATTCCATTTTGCTCTACAAAAAAATGATGAAGCAAAACTATTGAAATTAAAAAAATAAAAGCCTGATTTTCCTTGGTGCTAATTGTACTAGGCGGATTTGTGAGTACCTTTTTAGTTAAGGCCCTTGCAAATTGATGGTGAAGATAAGGTAATTTTGATAGCTCAGCTTCAGATTGTAATAATTCGAGATAATCAGGCGGCTTTGCAGCAAAGGCTGCACTATCTGGAGATCTATAGGGAAATTTCCTTTTCTTGATGACACTTTGAGGTAAATTATGCTGAAAAGCTCGACGGAGAATGCGCTTTTCCTCGAATCCGTCATCAAAACGATGGTTGATTGATGAGGCTACATCAACTACTGACTGGTCAAGAAAAGGACATCGATTTTCAACCCCATGGGCTAGGCTCATCCGATCTCCTTGAGTTGATAATAAATAACCTGGAAGAAGTGTGTGAAATTCAAGCCATTGAGCTTTTTGAATTGGCGATAGACTCGTAAAACTGGGCTCTCGCTCAACTAGCGAGCCAATGGCGCGAAAAGGGTCGCCTGGCTCCCGCATTAACCTTGTGCAAAAACGACCATTTTGGAATCTAAGTTCATGTGAAAAAAGTCCCGATAATCGCTCGCTTGAAAATTGCTTGTAAAGTCCAACAATTGCCTCAAGATCCTGTGGACCAAAGTGATCCAAATGGGGGTAAAGTTTAGATAACTCCATTCTCCTCTTGGAGTCATCAAGCTCAGACCATTTAGAGCGAAGCTGGGTTTCCTTAAAAATATCATATCCAAGAAAAGCTTCATCTGCACCTTCGCCTGAAAGAACTACTTTAGTACCTTTCTCAGATGTTTTTTTGGAAAGCATGAACATGGGCACAAAAGCGCTCCGAAATGCAGGTATCTCAGCATGAAATATCGCTTCAGGAAAATTTTCAGTTATATCACCATCAGTGATGTGAACCGATTCATGCTCAGTATTAAGCATTGAGGAAATTTCTTCCTGCTCTGCTGATTCATCAAATTGAGCTTCTTCAAATTTAATTGAGAAGGTCTTTATCTTTTGGCCGCTAACCTTACTTGCTAGCATAGCAATAATTGCCGAATCTAGACCGCCACTTAAATACACGCCAACACCTACATCACTTCGCATTCGCAAACGCACACTCTCTTCTAGTGTTTTTTGGACAATCTCTATTGCTTCATCTTCATTTGAAATGGGAATAGTAGGGTGTAATGATAATGAAGTGTAGCGCCGCTTTATTACTTCATTTGATTTGACTAATAGATATTCACCCATTGGCAAGCTATTAATATTGGAAAACCCAGTTTGTTCTGGTAAAGGAGTCCATTGTGCAAGGATGGATGAGAGTTGTTCAGTATCTTGTTCAAAGTGGAAACTTGGAAAAGCTAAAAAAGCTTTCATTTCAGACGCAAATAGCAACCCTTTACCTTTTTTTACATAAAATAAAGGACGTTTTCCAAAGCGATCTCGGGCCAGAACAAGTGATGTTGTTTTACGATCATAGATAGCAAAAGCAAAGCCGCCATTTAATTTTGCTAGACAAGCTTCTCCCCATGTAATCCATGACTGCAGTACTACTTCGGTATCAGACTGAGTATGAAATATTTGTCCAAGCGCCTCTAGCTCTGTTCTTAGCTCTTTATAGTTATAAATTTCTCCGTTGTAACAAATCCAGTAGCGATCATGCTGAGCGCTTATAGGTTGTGTGCCTAATTGATGATCTATGATGCTTAGACGTGCTGCTCCAATGGCGCAATTGTCATCAATAAAGTATCCCAAGCCATCTGGACCGCGATGTTCAATTCTCCCAACCATTTGTATGATTGTGGAGGGGTATTCAGAGACATCTAGAGGGGGCTGAAAGAAGCCTGCGATACCACACATGTAATTAAGGGGTCTGCCCGGTATCTGGATTGCTCAATTTTTCTTGAGCAATTAATTTCAATTTTCGGGCAACATGTTCTTGAATCCGAGTTAGGCTAACCATTACATTATTAGTCATGTCTTGCTCAGAAAAAACAATTGAGAATTCTCGCTCAAGAAAACGGCATAGTTGTACATAGCCAAAAGAGTCCATTACCCCTTCTTTGAATAGATCAGTTTCTTCTGGGAATGATTCGTCGAATGTTATGAGGAATTGCTCTTCAATGAATGTACGAATTTTGTCCATTGTATTTTTTAGGAAAATAAGGGGCCTACACAGCTAGACATTGGCGAAAATAAATTCAATCTACAGCAGGTTTCATCTGAATTGCTAATTACCAAACTCCCATATAAAAAAGCCGGACTGAGACCGGCTTTTCTGTTCACTAGCTAATTGAGCGTTTAGATAGTCAAGCAGTATTTTTGATGACTTTTACGGCTGGAGCTTCAGTTGATGCAGCACTCGCTTCTTGATCTTTTTTTCTTTTTTCTATTTGCGCATGGTATGTATCAGTGGCGTAATTCCAGAGAGATTTCTGAGTAGTCGCCTTTGCGAAAGAGTCGGCGCATACTAGTACCAGACCTAGGGGACCAAAAACAACTTTTGCACCAAGGCCGATTATTGAATGCGCGGCCCCATCCAAAAATTTACCTTCCATTAGCAGACTTGCTCCTGGCAAAAAAGACTCTCCGACTAGTTTTACGCCGTTAGCTAGAACGCCTGTAGGGTTTTGAGCTTCAATTTGTGCCATGTAATCATCTCCTAATGGTAGTAATTTACATTGATAAGAATAATAAAAACTTCGTTAATTTTAGCATTTTTTTGATTAAATCAAGCCATTCGGAGTTGTTTTTTGCTGTTATGGCAGCTTGGTTAATTTGCACCTATTTGGGGAAAAATGGCAAAAATACAGATTTTTGGGGGTATTAAGGCTTTTTATTCCAGGGGCTTTGCGTGCTTAGCTGTATTTTTGACATTATGAAGTCGACCAAAGACTGTGTATTTTCATTTAAAAAAAGATGCCCCCCATCAAACCATTGAGTAGAGAATTTGCCCGTGGTGTAATCGCCCCATCCTTCTAGGGAGGTTGGCAGTAACCATATATCTTTGTATGAACCAATAGCTATAAGATCGGCTAGAACTTTTTTATTGGGTTCATGTGTGCATTTCTCGGCAATAGAAAAATCAGCCTTAAGCATTGGTAGCAATATCTTAATGAACTCATGATTTTGAAGTATCTCAGGGGGGGTGCTTTTATATTGCGCTAATTCATTTAAAAATTGATCATCAGGTAAATGGCCTATGGGGCTTCTTAGAGATATATGGCCGGGTGATTGTCTTCCTGAGATAAATAAATATTCGGGATAGAATCCTTTTCGCTCAAGTTCAAGTGTTAATTCAAATGCTAGGCTTCCCCCAAGACTATGGCCATAAATAGCAAAAGGAAAATGTCCAAAATTCATGATGCTGTTAGCAATCTCCTGAATAAGAAGACTAAGGTCTTGAATTGGCGGCTCAGAATATCTGGATTCTCTTCCAGGTAGTTGGATGGCAAATAATTCAATGTTGGGCGCCAAAAACTCCTTCCATTTCCTAAAGACAGATGCTCCGCCTCCCGCATAAGGTAGGCAAAATAATCGCAATGAACGTTTTTCAGTGCTTGCGATTGGTACTATCCAGGAACTTAACATTTTTCTCTTTGAGGGTTTTTAAGGGGGGCAAGTAAAACCACAATGGGTTTTCAGTATGTTGAGTGCAATTTAGATAGTTTATGAACTGCTGTCAAATGAGATCCGTGACTAAAGAGAGCATTTCTATAGTAAATCATTGCAGCAAAATAGGTTGGTTCTGTAATAAGCTAGGTACTTGGGTTTGAGAGCTGATGACCGGTAACCTAATGGGCTATGGGGTCAGACATGGTTGTAATGCTTGATCCACTTCCCAATAATGATCTGAGCCTCTTTGTATATTTAGGTGAATCTCCAGCATCGACTGCTCTATAGATTCATAGTTTGGCACTTTTAAGTCAAGTAAGCTTAACGCTCGTATTGAGGGAAATCCTTAAACTGGTGCTGAACTTAAGATGCCTGCCGCTACAACGATTAAGTTCAAAGGTGGTAAGGCATTTAAGGACGCCGTCAATCAGCGCAAGCAAATTATGAATCTAAAACTCTCATCAGAAATAATACCTATTCTGCTGACTGAGAAGTTATACCAAAGCTACATATCAAATTTAATAGCATACAAATCATTATTTTATAGACTAATTTTGTTGCGTTACTGTTAAGTTAGAGTAGTTTTGTTCGACTTTCGATAATTTAGATATACCCTAATATTTTTAAGTAGTTGGCTAAGGTCGTTTTTTACTACATGAAAATTTTTATTAGGTATTCGAGTTATTTCATCCATATAGACGGGTCGACGAAGTTCAACTTGTAAGCTATGCCTGTTTTCT
>CAJARE010000225.1 GCA_903944255.1 uncultured beta proteobacterium | reverse complement strand
CGTCATACGAGATCATAGCCGGTGACTGGAGTTCAGACGTGTGCTCTTTCCGATCTCGTGAGATTTTCATTTTCAAAATAGGCATTAAAAGTATCAGCCAGGAGGACAACACCTTTTTCTGATCCGCTACTCAGTTGTTCGGGAGTAAATTGATAAGAGGAAATAGCCTTTGAGTCATTCCAAAAAGTATTGCCTTTCCAAATCGGTAAACTTCTCTGTGCAGAGATACCCATTAGCCACTCTTGTAACTTGGCAATCGGTTTGATGTGGTTACGTAGATTCAGTATTGCTGGTAGGAAGGGAATGCTGCTAATCATAGGAGCGTATTTTGGTAGATAGGCTACTGCTAAATCTCTGAATGAATGCCCCATTCTTTTTTTATAAGCAGATAAGAACTCAATCTTCATCTTGGCCATATCAACGCCGGTAGGACATTCACGACGACAGGCTTTACAGCTAACGCACAAATCCATCACCTCTTTAATAGCATCACTTGCTAAGGGCGATATACCATCTTGAATCTGCAGTTGATTAGAGAGTGCCAGACGTAAAGTGTTGGCTCTACCACGGGTGAGATGTTTCTCATCTCTGGTGACACGGTAGCTTGGGCACATTACTTCTGCATCAAATTTGCGACAGTGACCATTGTTATTACACATTTCCACTGCTTTGGCTAAGCCCATTGAAGGGTCGCCACCAGTTCCAGGTGCAGTCGTTTGTTCAGTGACGGGATTATTCTGTACGTTCCAGGCCGACCAATCTAATGCAGGCTGAAGCGGAATCACTTTATAGCTTGGTGGAAATCTAAAGTTGCTGATGTCATCCATCTTGGGTGGATTGATAATCTTGCCAGGATTCAATAATCCGTTTGGATCAAAGGCATGTTTGATTTCTGCAAGGGCATCAGTAATCTTGGGACCAAATTGCCAAGAGATCCATTCACCACGGCATAGACCATCGCCATGTTCACCACTATAGGCACCTTTGTATTTGCGAACCAATTCAGAAGCTTCTTCTGCAACCGCACGCATTTTTTGAGCACCATCTCTTCGCATATCCAAAATAGGGCGAACGTGTAAGGTGCCAACGGATGCATGCGCATACCAAGTGCCGCGTGACCCATATTTAGAAAAGACTTCTGTGAGGGCTTGAGTGTAATCAGCCAAACTCTCTAGAGGAACGGCACAGTCTTCAATAAAACTGACAGGCTTACCATCACCTTTCAGGCTCATCATGATGTTCAGCCCTGCTTTACGAACTTCCCACAAATTCTTTTGAAGACTGGCATCTGGCATTGGAACGACCATACCCGGCAAACCTAAATCACCCATGAGCTCTTCAAGTGCTTTGAGTTTTTCTAATAGAGGTGCCTGAGTTTCACCAGAAAACTCGACCAATAGAATCGCTTCAGGAGTTTGTTCTTTAGAATTAATGAGGGCAGTTTCAATTGTCTTTTTAAAGCTAGGATTACTCCTTGCTAAATCAATCATCGTACGATCAACTAACTCCACTGCAGTAGGGCCAAGTTTGACAATGTGCTGCGCGCTATCCATTGCCTTATAAAAGCTGGCAAAGTTCACAATTCCCAATACTTTATGCCCAGCGAGAGGGGACAGTTTGAGTTTGAGTGATTTAAAGTAGGCTAGCGTGCCTTCACTACC
Organism: uncultured beta proteobacterium; assembly: GCA_903944255.1. Lineage (GTDB taxonomy): Bacteria > Pseudomonadota > Gammaproteobacteria > Burkholderiales > Burkholderiaceae > Polynucleobacter. Next base: position 1,914 of record CAJARE010000225.1, on the reverse strand, counting down.
AACTAAAAGGTGCGATAGATTGACACTGCCATCTTGTGTGTAAGGTAATTCGCTTTGGGGTTGAAAGATATCGAGGTTATATCCTGCTACCCGTCTGAGTACTTTCGGAAAACGAGCTTCGATTTCAGGTTGAAGATGATTGGCTAGGCCTTTTACAAAATCACCTAATTGTTTGGCAACACCAGAGCTATTGGCATAGTTAGCAAATTGTCCAATTTGACCATTGGCGAGCCACGCATCAATTCCTAAAACGTTGTGCACCATATTGCCATAGGCAATCGAGCGACTGCCACAAGAATTATTGCCTGCCATACCACCAATCGTGGCTTGCCCTCCAGTAGAAACATCTACTGGAAACCAAAGACCATGTTGCTTTAGTTGAGCATTCAAATGATCGAGCACCATACCTGGCTCTACTTCAACATAGCCTTGATCAAGATTGAGATCGAGAATATTTCTAAAGTATTTACTGTTATCAATGACCAGCGAAGTTCCGGTGGTTTGGCCACATTGACTAGTACCGCCGCCTCTAGGCAATACTGGCACCTTCAGGTCAGCAGCAATCTGAATGGCGATTGCAATATCTTGCGCTGTCTTCGGTACAAACACAGCAACAGGCATAGCTTGATAAATAGAGGCATCGGTTGCATAGCGGCCGCGACTCGCAATATCGGTCATGACTTCGCCAGAGGTTTCCTCGCGCAGACGCTTTGCTAGTAGCGCCTGATCAATCATGACCGCTTTGATCTCAGGGATATCTATAGGCTTATTCATACTTGGCTAACTTGTAAACCTGATTCGGATTTCAGTAACAGAACAACGACATCTCGTTTTTTAGTGACATGGGCGATCATGACTTTACGCATTCGGGCGCTATCCCGCGCCTTCAAGGCATCGAGCATCTCTTGATGTTCTTCCACTGCTTTTTCCCATTTCACACCATCTTGATTCGACCGAAAGCGCAAGGCTTCAATACGAGAGTTCACTTGAGAGAAGAGCGTTGCTAATACAGGGTTATTCGCTGCGTTATGAATCAGGCGATGTATACGTAGGTTCAATTTGTAATAGCTTGACAAATCACGTCTCGCATAAGAGGCCATCATTTCATATTGAAGGGCTTCTAATTCAGAGAGAGTGCTGTCGCTAATATTTTTAGCAGCCAATTCTCCAGAGTAGCCCTCTAATTCTGCAATCACATCAAAGGTGTGAATCACATCATCGATGCTCAGTTGTACTGCAATAGCGCCACGATTGGCGATCAATTCGACTAAGCCATCTGCGGCTAGTCGCCGAATAGCCTCCCGAATAGGGGTGCGTGACACATTCAAACTTTCTGCAAGTTCTCGTTCATTGAGTTTGCTGCCAGGCGCAATCTTTCCTTCCACCAATAATGACTTTAGGGTTTGAAAGGTTGCCTCATGCAAATTTTGAGAGCTAGGTTGTTCTATCGCTGCCATGCTTATGCCTTAATTTGTATACAAAATAATGATAATCTAAGGTAAATGATAAATAAACCCTTATTTTGGCTTTATTTTTAATGCTTAAATTGTATTTTTTGCATACAAAATAGAAAATTCTGGAAATTTCCCGTACACTATTGGCACTATTAACCCAAAAACTCAATGAGACAAAGCATGCTGAAACTCGATAACCACCCTTCAGGCCGTCACTTTTTACATATTCCTGGACCTAGTCCAGTGCCATCCCGTGTGCTGCGCTCTATTAGCTATCAAACCATTGATCATCGTGGACCTGAATTTGGTCAGTTTGGTCTAAAAGTTTTAGAGGGTATTCAGAAAATCTTTAAAACCAAACAGCCCGTCATGATTTATTCCGCATCTGGAACTGGTGCATGGGAAGCTGCGTTAGTGAACGTTTTGAATCCTAATGACAAAGTGCTGTTTTATGAAACTG
>CAJARE010000224.1 GCA_903944255.1 uncultured beta proteobacterium | reverse complement strand
TGATGCGTTGAACTACCTTGAAGAGGGTATGCCTTGTGAGGTTGTTTTCTACGAAGGTAAAGCGCTTTCAGTAGCAATGCCAAACTCTTTGGTTCGTGAAATCACTTACACCGAACCAGCCGTTAATGGCGATACCAGCTCCGGCAAGGTATTGAAGAACGCAAAACTGGCTACTGGCTATGAATTGCAGGTTCCCCTCTTTTGCAACACTGGCGACAAAATCGAAATTGATACTCGTACCGGTGAATATCGAAGCCGCGCGAACTAATTACGCGCCTGCCTAATAAAAAGCCTAGATCTTCTGGGCTTTTTATTTTTGTATTTCACACCATAATATCTAGACTATGCCATTTGATATCACCCCTGAAATTCGACGCTTAAAAGTTGAAGATATCCCGCAATTAATTGAGTGTATTAGACGCTGCTATGGAGATAGCTATCCTTTTCATGACATGTATGATCCGGTAGCGCTGCAAAAGATTGTTGACGATAAGATGATGTACTCGGTCGTTGCACAACACCCTGATGGCCACCTGATAGGTCATTGCGCACTTACTTTTGATAGCACTCACAACACTACACCTGAAGCCGGAAAAATGGTGGTTGATCCTGATTACCGAGGTCATCACATCGCTGAATCAATGGCTAAGATGCGCATTGATATTGCTAAAGAATTAGATCTAGTAGGCTTTTGGACCGACTGCGTTACTAATCACCCTTATAGCCAACATGAAATGATTGCCTTTGGTGCCCAAGAAACAGGGATGCTCTTAGGCGCTTCACCTTCTCGTGAAATGGCTGGCTTACAAAACTTCACTGATACTAGAATGTCATTTCTTTCCTGCTATCTGCCATTGAAGGAACAAATCAGTACTATTTACCTACCACAACATCATCTTGATTTTGTGGGTGATCTAGCGCAGCAGATTAATGTCAAAAGAATAATTGTGCAATCCAATGCGATTGGAACTGGTAAATCAGAATTCAACATCAGAGTAAATTCTGAGACCCAAACAGCCAATATCAAAGTGTTACATATTGGAGAGGACTTTTCTTCAGAGATTAGCACTGAACTTACAAAGCTTGAGTCTTTGAATCTAGCATTTATTATGCTCAATCTGCCAATATCTCAGGAGGGTGCTGCTCTAGCCTTTTCTCAACTTGAGAATATGGGGTTTTTTTGGGGGGCGTGGCTCCCTAATTACTCAGCACAGGGAGATGTACTGCGCCTACAAAAACTTCATGAATCAGTGAATGTAGATGAAATTACTTGTGCCAGACCACAAGGAGAAAACATTAAAAAATATGTTATCTCCGAATGGAATCGGGTGTCCTCTCAAAAATAGTAAGCCGCTAAATTAACTGAAACTGATTCAGTAAGCCTTTAGCGTGCTGATACTCAGCTTGCTCCTGTAGCGCATCCCAAGTTAATGCAGGAGACATCGGCATCAAGCGATTTAAGCGAGCAGCAGACTCAGATTGTTTAGTTTGTGTAAGCTTGAGCTTGGATAGTAGTTGATCAGCTAAATCAGGGCGATTGCAAATCAAAACGGCATCACAACCTGCCTCGAGTGCTAACTCAGCACCCTTCACTACTGAGCCAGCTACGCTAGCTCCTTCCATTGATAAATCATCACTAAAAATCACGCCCTCAAAACCAAGTTCTTGACGCAAAATAGAGTGCAGCCAAATCTTGGAAAAACCTGCTGGATGATGATCAACTTTTGGATAAATCACATGGGCCGGCATCACTGCAGCCAAACTTAAGTCTAGCCATTCATAAGGCTTAGCATCCTCGTTTAAGATTTCTTGTAATGATCTCTCATCTACAGGTATGGCTACATGAGAATCAGCCTCAGCCCAACCATGCCCAGGAAAATGCTTGCCGCAGTTAGCCATATCTGCCAGACGCAAACCTTCATTCAAACTCTTTGCCAAAGCAAAAACAATCTGTGGGTCACGACTAAATGATCGATCGCCGATAACACCGCTGCGACCAAAATCCAAATCAAGAACAGGAGTAAAACTCAAGTCCACCCCGCAAGCCCTGAGCTCAGAGGCCAAAATATAGCCGCAAGCTGTGGCTGCCGCCATTGCTAGAGCTGCAGATTCTGCTGGATGAGTCGATTTACTTTTAGCAAGCCATAACTCACCTAATTTCCGCATGGCTGGAAGATGTGTAAAACCATCGACCTTACAGCGCTGAACACGACCCCCTTCATGATCAATTGAAATCAGCACATCCGGACGTAATTTCTTGATATCAGCCGTTAACTTGGAAAGTTGTTTACGATTGGAAAAGTTTCTACCAAATAAAATCACACCGCCAGTCAGGGGATCTAAAATTCTGCGCCGATCTTCAGCATCTAACTCAAGGCCTAGTACGTCAAGTGTTATTGGGCCAGGGCCTAAAGGGGATTTACTCATCAATTTCCTCGTACTGACTATTTTTGAACGACGATGACATGAGCAATGGCCATATCTTGCTCATCACTTACCGTCACCTGTGCTTCCCAATTTTTTTCTTGCATAAATTGAGCCAAGGCACCCAGGTAACTTGTTACTGGCTTTCCGCTAGGCTCATTCAGGGTTTGTAAAGATCGCCATGTCATCGGCATTCTCATGCCTAATCCAATCGCTTTTGAAAAAGCCTCTTTTGCAGCAAAACGAGTAGCCAAAAAAGCGATGCCCCGTTTGTGATTTCTGGCAAGACGATATTTGAAAACTAACATCTCATCTGGACCCAATACTCTTTCAGCTATGCGACCTTGCGTACGATCATAAGCGGCTTGTAAGCGCTCAATTTGTAAGATGTCTGTGCCAATACCAATGATCATTTTTATCTGTTTTTTATCACTTAAGACTTAGCTCTGGCTTTAACCATCAGCGCCTTCATATCCGTGATGGCATTTTGCCAACCTTTAAATAAAGCCTCAGCAACAATCGCATGGCCAATATTGAGTTCCGATAAATCGGAAATAGCTGCAATAGGCATGACATTGCCCTCATGCAGTCCATGACCTGCGTTTACTCTTAATCCAATACTAACGCCATATTGCGCCGCTTTTTTAATGCGCTCTAATTCTTTAATCTGCTCTTCGCCTGATACATCGGCATAGCGTCCAGTATGCAACTCAACTACTGTAGCCCCAACATCCTTAGCTGCCTCAATTTGCTTTTCATCAGGATCTATAAATAAGGATACGCGAATACCAGCGCTCTTCAATTGTTTTGTGGCAGCCTCTACCGCGGCATAATGCCCTAAAACGTCTAGACCACCTTCAGTAGTAACCTCTTCGCGCTTTTCGGGAACAAGACAAACATCATGAGGCTTAACTTGACATGCGATGTTGATCATTTCTGGCGTAACGGCGCACTCTAAGTTCATACGTGTTTTGATTAAGGGCCGTAGGGCCATTAAATCCGCGTCTTTAATATGCCGTCGATCTTCACGCAAATGGAGCGTGATGAGGTCTGCCCCAGCCTCTTCTGCTAAACGTGCCGCCCTTAAAGGATCAGGATAAGTAGTGCCCCGCGCATTACGCAAAGTTGCCACGTGATCAATATTGATCCCAAGTTCCAGGGCATTGGTGCTTTTCATCACAATAGATTACTAGATTTTCTTCAAATCAATCAAAATTTGGCGGGTTGTCAAAACCTGATCTTGGAGATGGAGTCCCAATAAGAACCGCATGAGCTGCTTACTTTCGGCAAGTGTCTCTACATCAGAAAAATCGCCAGCAGCAATAGCTAAGAGCGATTTTCCAGAGAGAGTGGGCCAGTGCCCAGGATCATCAGCCTGCACTGGCCTCACACCCCGCTCAGGCTGGTAAACATACTGATCTATCGCTATGGGAGCTTCATTTGTTTCAACGCATCGATCAAGCGCTGCTGCATAACCCGTCTCTTGTAAAAGGGAAAGCTCAAAAGGTCGCAGAATCTCTTCCAAACCCTTAGATTCAAATTCGAGATTAGATAATGCGTTAATTGTCTGAGAATAACTATCGTACAGTTTTTCATACTCATCTTCGCGAGCCAAAAACTTCACTAATAACTCATTCAAGTAAAAACCGCAAAGAAGAGCATCCCCTACTAGTGAGGGCATACCCCCAACCCATTCTGATTTAGTTAAAGTCCGCAACTCGGATTTACCACTCCAAGAAACCAATAGTGGCTGAAAGCGCTGTAAAACTGGTCTTAAAGTAGAGTGTGGGCGTTTAGCACCTTTAGCAATCAAGGCCATGCGGCCATGCTGCCGAGTAAATACATCCAAAATCAAACTAGTCTCTTTATACGGAATACTGTGTAATACAAAAGCCGGCTCATCAGCAACACGAATCGAGGCCATCTGCTTTATTCCAAACCTTGTGCCCGTAGCTCAGCGCGATCATCGGCCCAACCACGCTTTACCTTTACCCAGGTTTCTAAAAATACCTTACCGTCAAATAGCTTTTCCATATCAATTCGCGCATCGGTAGAAATCTTTTTGAGGCGCTCACCTTTTTGACCAATAATCATCGCCTTGTGACTGTCACGATCAACCAGAATAGTGGCAGCAATGCGGCGCATCTTACCGTCCATTTTAAATTGATCAATTACCACAGTGCTGGTGTATGGCAATTCTTCACCAGTAAAACGAAATACCTTCTCACGCAGAATCTCAGCAGCCAAGAAACGCTCACTGCGATCTGTAATGGTCTCACCATCATAGACAGGGGGCGCTTCAGGTAAATATCCCTCGAGGACATCGAGCAGTCTTTGAATATCGCCTGGGCTCTTCGCGCTCATCGGAATGATTTCAGCAAACTCAGACTTCTGATCTTCATGACCACCTAATTCACACCAAGGCTTTGCCATGTCTTTAATAAAGTTGAGTAAAGCTTGATCGCGCTCTGAAGGGGTCTGAAAGCGGCTATTAAAAAGATCTAATTTATTGAGAACCAACACCACTGGCAAATCATCAGGCAAGAGCTTTAATACCTTCTTATCATCTTCACCAAAATAACCCGCTTCCACTACGAAGCAAGCAACATTCACATCCTGTAATGCTGTAGTGACTGTTCGGTTCAGTGCTTTATTTAAGGTATTTAATAAGCGGGTCTGAAAACCTGGCGTATCAATGAAAATAAACTGGGCTTCTTCGCGATTCTGAACCCCTAGAATGCGATGACGAGTCGTTTGCGCCTTACGAGAAGTGATGCTGATCTTTTGACCGACTAATGCATTCAAAAGAGTGGATTTACCCATATTGGGACGCCCCACAATGGCGATGGTGCCACATCTAAACACGATTAGCCCTTCAGCTTAAGGTTCAATTGCTCTTCAGTCACTTCTTTTTTAGCTGCTTTTTTCTTAGCTGAACGAGTTTTCTTTGGTTTACGTGATTCTTGGGGTAAGGCTTTTAATACTGCTATGAGTGCAAGCTTAGCAGCAACCTGCTCGGCTGCACGTCGTGAAGCGCCTTCGCCTTTCACAGCCACCTTTAGGTTGGGGATAAGGCACTCCACTTCAAACTGTTGATTATGGGCAGCGCCACTAGTACCAATCACGTTATAGGTTGGTAGCGGCAATTGATAGCTTTGCAAACATTCTTGTAATAAGGTTTTATCGTCCTTACCTAATGTCATGGGATCTACCTGAGCAAGAATCACCGAGTAGAGTTTTCTAAGGCATGCTTTGGCTGCCTCAAAACCACCGTCCAGAAAAATGGCGCCAGTAACAGCCTCTAAGGTATCAGCCAATATCGATGGGCGACGAAAGCCGCCACTCTTTAATTCGCCCTCACCTAAGCGCAGATAATCTGACAGCGAAAGAGTTTGCGCAATCTCATATAGCGCTTGCTGTTTGACTAAGTTAGCCCGCACACGAGAAAGATCACCTTCATCTAAATCTGAGTAACGCTCATAGAGCATTTCTGCAACAACAAAATTGAGAATAGAGTCACCCAAAAACTCTAAGCGCTCATTATTTTTTTTGCTATGGCTACGATGGGTAAGCGCCTGGTTTAATAACTCAGGTTTTTTAAAGCTATACCCAAGTCGCTCTTGAAGCGGTGCAGTTTCAATGACGGCGCGCGCATTCATGATATTTACTCAAAGCCTCCGATACGACCGAGATTGCCTAAATTCAACCAAACAAAGAAGGCTTTCCCAACCAGGTTCTTTTCAGGAACAAATCCCCAATAGCGAGAATCAGCGCTGTTATCACGGTTATCTCCCATAGCAAAATAATGGCCAGCGGGTACCTTGCAGGTCAAACCAGTTTGCTGATACTGACAAAATTCTGCGCCAGGAAAACGCTCTGCCGGTAAAAATCCAGCAGGACGATCAGGATCATTCAGAATATCGTGACGATTACCGCCTAAATCGGCCGGGAACGTTTCAGTAAACCGCTTGGCATACCGCATATTCTCAGGATCAAGGTAAGGCTCACCGCCACTGTATTGCAAAGGCTGTCCGTTGACCATCAAGCGCTTATCTTGGTATTCAATGACGTCACCAGGTAGCGCTATCACCCGCTTGATGTAATCGACCGACTCATCGCGTGGATAACGAAACACAGCAACATCGCCACGCTTTGGTGATCCCATATCAATTACTTTTTGATTAATCACTGGCAAACGGATGCCATAGGTAAATTTATTAACCAAAATAAAATCACCGATTTGCAAAGTCGGAATCATGGATCCCGATGGAATTTTGAAAGGCTCAACAATGAAAGAGCGAAGTACAAACACAGCACAAATGACTGGAAAGAATCCAGCTGTGTACTCCAGCCAAAGTGGCATACGAGCAATACCCGCCTGCACACGCTGCGGTGCAAAGTACAGCTTATCGGCTATCCAGGCAATTCCAGAAACAATCACCAAGATAAAGAGAATCAGTGCAAAGTTCATTAACCTTCTACCTGCAAAATTGCTAAGAAGGCTTCTTGTGGAATCTCCACATTACCCACTTGCTTCATACGCTTCTTACCTTCTTTTTGTTTCTCTAACAACTTACGCTTACGGGATATATCACCGCCATAACACTTAGCTAAAACGTTTTTGCGCAAGGCTTTGACATTTTCACGGGCAACGATATTACTGCCAATCGCCGCCTGAATAGCGACATCAAACATTTGGCGTGGAATAATGCCGCGCATCTTAGAGACTACCTCACGACCACGGTGCTGACTATTGCTCCTATGGACAATAACCGACAGAGCATCAACCCGATCACCGTTAATCAAAATATCAACTTTCACTACATCAGCTGGGCGATATTCTTTGAACTCGTAGTCCATCGAGGCATAGCCTCGTGAAATAGATTTGAGACGATCGAAAAAGTCCATCACAATCTCTGCCATCGGTAATTCATAAGTCAGCTGCACTTGTCGACCTAAATAGTTCATGCCGGTCTGAATACCCCGCTTACCGACACACAATGTAATGATGGAACCAACATACTCTTGAGGCATGTAAAGATTAACGGTAACGATCGGCTCCATAATGGTATCGACCTTACTAGTCTCGGGCATCTTTGATGGGTTATCTACCATCAAGATAGTGCCATCGGATTGCTGTACTTGATACACCACGGTTGGTGCAGTTGTAATCAAATTCATATCGTACTGGCGTTCTAAACGTTCTTGTACGATCTCCATGTGCAACAAGCCTAAGAACCCACAGCGGAATCCAAAACCTAAAGCTTGAGATACTTCTGGTTCATATAGAAGAGAAGCATCATTGAGTTTTAACTTCTCAAGAGACTCACGCAGCTGATCGTATTCACTCGCCTCTACTGGATATAAACCGGCGAATACTTGAGACTTTACTTCTTTAAATCCTGGTAATGGAACGACAGCGGGCGTCCGACCTACTTGTCCGACAGCATGTGTAACGGTATCGCCTACTTTTGCAGCCTTTAATTCCTTAATCCCTGCAATGATAAAACCCACCTGACCCGCGCTGAGCTCCGGCCGATCAACTGACTTTGGGCTAAAGACGCCCACATGCTCAACTAAGTGAGTCGAGCCATTAGCCATCAAAGTAATTTTATCTTTAGGCTTGAGGGTGCCATTGACAACGCGAACTAGCATCACCACACCAACATAATTATCAAACCAAGAGTCAATAATGAGGCACTGCAATGGCGCACTCGCATCGCCTTGAGGTGGTGGCACACGACGAATCATTTCCTCAATGACTTCATGAACTCCTAAGCCAGTCTTTGCAGAACAAGTAAGCGCATTGGTAGCATCAATCCCAATCACATCTTCAATTTCTTGTATGGCACGCTCAGGATCAGCTTGCGGCAAATCAATCTTATTGAGTACTGGAACCACTTCAACACCTAACTCGATAGCGGTATAGCAGTTCGCTACTGTTTGCGCCTCAACACCCTGACTAGCATCGACTACCAATAAAGCGCCCTCACAAGCCGATAAGGAACGACTGACCTCATATGAGAAGTCCACATGCCCTGGGGTATCAATCAAGTTGAGGTTATAAATTTTGCCGTCTTTGGCCTTGTAATGCAGTGCCGCAGTTTGGGCTTTAATGGTGATGCCGCGTTCACGCTCAATATCCATTGAGTCCAGGACTTGAGCCTCCATCTCTCGATCAGAAAGGCCACCGCAAAGCTGAATAATACGGTCAGCAAGCGTCGATTTGCCATGATCAATATGGGCGATGATAGAAAAATTGCGGATTAAATCCATAGCGTCTAATTAGGTCATTCAAAAAACGCCTTGTCAGAACGCACCACAATGATGCGCTGCAAAAAGTCGTCTTAAAAGGATTGTAATGGGTGGCGCCGATTTGGCGCCGAACCCCATTTTTGAGCCTGATTTGGCCTTATTTTGGTCTTACAGGGATCACCAAAGTGCTATCAGCACGGCGGACAAACACCGGAACAGCCTTATTAGCATCAAGGGCTTTTACTAAGGCCTCGAACTGCTTCACTCCGGTGATGTCAGTATCGCCAATCCGAATGATGACATCGCCTGGACGTATTCCCGCTTTAGCAAAAGCACCATCTCCGACACCAGTCACTTCAATGCCGGATTTAATATTGAGTTCTTTCTTTTTGGCATCAGATAAATCAGTGATGCTTACTCCGAAGGAATTAGTATTTCCGCTATTGGCAGATGGTGTTTCAGTCTTTTTACCTGCTGACTGAGTAGACTCACTATCACCTACAGTCACAGTCAGATCGCGAGTAGCGCCCTTGCGCCAAACCTGCACAATGGCAGTAGTACCAGGCTTTGTTTCCCCCACTAAGCGTGGTAAGTCAGTAGATTTTGCAATTTCACGTCCATTAAAACTGAGGATGACATCACCAGACTCAATCCCGCCTGCAGATGCAGGACCTCCAGGATCAACGTTGCGAACGTATGCACCCCTTGGTTTACCTAGACCTAAGCTCTCTGCAACCTCTTTAGTCATCTCACCCAAAGCAACGCCTATTCGACCGCGCGTCATTTTGCCGCTGGTTTTTAATTGATCAGCGACACGCATCGCTTCATCGATTGGAATAGCAAAAGAAATGCCCATGTAGCCGCCTGAGCGACTAAAAATTTGGGAGTTAATACCGATTACTTGGCCAGCAGTATTGAGAAGTGGACCGCCCGAGTTACCTGGGTTTACCGCTACGTCAGTTTGAATAAATGGCAGGTAATCACCAGTGTCACGACTTTTGGCAGAAACAATACCAGCAGTCACTGTGTTCTCTAAACCAAATGGTGAGCCAATAGCCAATACCCACTCGCCCACCCTCACTCTAGAGGAGTCTCCTAAAGGCAGTTTGGGCAAGTCTCGCGCTTCAATCTTCACTACTGCAATATCAGTGCGCTTATCCATACCCAATAACTTCGCTTTGAATTCACGCTTATCCGTTAAGGTGACATAAATGGTATTCGCGCCCTCCACTACGTGAGCATTCGTCAAAATCAAACCATTCGATTCAATAATGAATCCTGAGCCAACACCACGATCTGCTTCTTGTGGCTTACCCGGATTTGGTTGTGCTTGCTTAGGTGTATTAGGAACACCTGGAATTGGAACACCAAAGAAGCGGCGAAAAAACTCTGCCTGCTCCTCGGGCATTCCAGGAATACCCCCACCTTGGGCCTGCTGAACTTGAACCTTTTCAGTAGTCCGAATGTTGACCACTGCCGGACTTGCTTTTTCAACTAAGTCAGCAAAATCAGGAATCATTACCCTCGGACTTTGAGCAGAGGCAATTGGTATTAAGGAGGGTTGGCCAAGGCTGATGACTGCCAATAGCGCAATTAAGTACTTTTTCATAATGCTAGCTTACTTGGTAAAAACCAAAAAATGGAGATAAGGAGAATATTAGGGCAACTTGCCAAAAATCAAGGTGCCATTAGTACCACCAAAGCCAAAGTTGTTTTTAACCGCATAGTCAATCTTCACGTCCCTGGCTGTATTGGCACAGTAATCCAGATCGCATTCAGGGTCTTGATTGAAGATATTGATCGTTGGTGGGGACTTTTGGTGATGAAGCGCCAAAATAGTGAAAACAGACTCCAAGCCTCCAGCGCCTCCCAAAAGGTGCCCAGTCATCGACTTGGTTGAGTTAATTAAGGTTTTTTTAGCGTGGTCACCCAAGGCCGCTTTAATGGCTTCAGTTTCATTCTTATCGCCTAAAGGTGTGGAAGTGCCATGGGCATTAATGTATTGAATTTGATCAGGATTCAGCCCTGCATCTCGCATGGCATTGAGCATGCAACGCCGTGGGCCATCCATATTAGGTGCAGTCATATGATAAGCATCGCCACTCATACCAAATCCCATCAGCTCACAATAGATTTTTGCACCCCGAGCTTTGGCATGCTCATACTCCTCAAGCACAATTACCCCTGCGCCTTCACCAAGCACAAAACCATCTCGATCTTTATCCCAAGGACGTGAAGCAGTTGCTGGATCATCATTGCGAGTGGATAAGGCTCTTGCAGAAGCAAAGCCCCCAACACCTAATGCTGAGATAGTCGATTCTGCACCACCCGCAAGCATCACATCTGCATCACCGTATTGAATCAAACGAGCAGCCAGACCAATGCTATGTAATCCAGTGGTACAAGCAGTTACTGCAGCGACGTTCGGACCCTTCAGACCAAACAAAATACTGAGGTGCCCAGAAATCATATTAATGATTGAGCCTGGAACAAAGAATGGTGAGATACGACGAGGACCCCGAGCAAGAAGCTCGGCGCCAGTCTCTTCAATCATGGGCAGCCCACCAATACCAGAGCCGACCATCACACCAATGCGCTCTGCGTTTTGCTCAGTTACCTCTAAACCACTATCGCGAATCGCTTGCGTGCCAGCTGCAATACCGAAATGGATAAAGGTATCCATGTGGCGAGCCTCTTTGGTAGAAACATATTCTTCGACATTGAAATCCTTCACCTCTCCAGCGAAATGTACGCTTAATGGAGAGTGGTCAAATTTTGTGATAGTGGCAATTCCTGATTTGCCTGCAAGCAAATTAGACCAAGCCATATCAACAGAATTGCCAACAGGTGAGATGAGACCAAGACCGGTAACTACAACCCGGCGTCGGCCATTTGATACTGACACAGTAGTAACTAGGCTAGGGAGTTAACCCTGAGCTTTTGATTTAGCGAAGTCGATCGCGAGCTGAACCGTGGTGATTTTTTCGGCTTCCTCATCAGGAATTTCGATACCAAATTCATCTTCCAAAGCCATAACCAGCTCAACAGTGTCAAGAGAGTCAGCGCCCAGGTCATTCACAAAAGAAGATTCATTCTTGATATCTCCTTCAGCGACGCCTAATTGCTCAGCGACGATTTTCTTAACGCGTTGTTCGATGTTGTCCATTAAGTCCCCCAGGGGTTGTAAAAAAACGATTGAAGGATTTTATCAGCTTGGCGAAGCAATCTAGCAAATCCGCCAAAAAAATGACTAAATCCTTGATTTGTCATTAGGCTAAATATAGCCCGCCATTGACATGTAAGGTGTTACCCGTAATGTATCCCGCCGCTGGAGAGGCCAAAAACGCCACTGCCTGCGCTACATCCTCGGGACTACCCAAACGAGCTAAAGGAATATTCACTTTAAGGGCATTTTGCTGCTCTTCGCTAAGGGCACGTGTCATATCGGTATCAATAAAGCCTGGGGCAACGCAATTGACAGTGATATTACGACTGCCAATTTCACGTGCTAGGGCTCTTGTCATACCAGAAACGCCTGCTTTTGCAGCTGCATAGTTAGCCTGACCAGCATTGCCCATATGACCCACAATCGACGTTATGTTAATAATGCGGCCAGCACGAGCCTTCATCATTGGACGAATAACTGCTTGAGATAAACGAAAGACCGCACTTAAGTTGGTATCGATCACATCAGACCACTCTTCAGACTTCATGCGCATCGCTAAATTATCTCGAGTAATGCCAGCGTTATTCACCAAAATATGAATGCCGCCATACTCTTTAACAATCTGATCAATGATATTTTCGCAGGCGTTTGGCTCAGTAACATTCAAAACCAAACCTGCACCACCTGATGACTTTAAACGCGCGTCAATTGCTTTTGCGCCATCGCTAGAGGTGGCAGTACCAATCACTTTGGCGCCACACTTTACCAACTCATCTGCAACCGCCTGTCCAATACCACGGGAGGCACCGGTAACCAATGCAATTTGTCCGCTTAAGTCGAGATTCATATTTGTCTTTCGCTCATTTGTCTATTGCTATTCTTTATTTCACGCTAACTAAGGCTTCATTTAGGCTAACTTCGTCAAACACGGGCACGCCAGAGACTTGATCATTAATACGCTTAGTAAGGCCCGCTAAAACTTTGCCAGGCCCACACTCTACTACTTGAGTCACGCCCTGCTGTGCCATCGCTTGAATCGTTTCTTGCCAGCGCACAGGCTTGGCTGCTTGGCGCACTAATGCGTCTTTAATCGCTTGAGGATCATTCAAGATTTGCACGTCGACGTTATTAATCACAGGGATCGTGGGTACATTAAATTCAATATTCGCCAAGTATGTCTTGAGCTTTTCAGATGCAGGCTGCAATAAAGAAGAATGAAATGGCGCAGATACCGGCAATGGTAGGGCTCGTTTTGCACCAGCCGCTTTCAGTAACTCACATGCTTTAGCAACCGCATCACTAGCACCAGCAATGACGACTTGACCTGGTGCGTTAAAGTTAACTGCCTCAACAACGCTACCGGATGCAATACTTGCTTGTGCACAAACCTGAATCACAGCCGCATCGTCCAGACCTAATATTGCTGCCATTCCCCCTGCTCCAACAGGAACAGCGCTTTGCATTGCCTGTGCACGAAAACGCACCAAAGGCACTGCATCTTTAAAAGAAATCGCACCTGCCGCAACTAGCGCCGAGTACTCACCAAGACTATGACCAGCCATCACTTTTGGTGCAGCGCCCCCAGCAGCAATCCAAGCACGGTAAAACGCAACACCTGCAGTTAGCATCACTGGTTGCGTATTAGTCGTTAATGACAAGGCCTCTGAAGGCCCCTCTGCAATTAATTTGGCTACATCTTCACTTAAGGCATCGGAAGCCTCTTGTATGGTTGCGCGGACCTCTGGACGCTGGGCAACGCTATTGAGCATCCCCACAGATTGAGAGCCTTGGCCAGGAAATACAAAAGCGAATGTCATGTGATTATTTTCGATAGTTAAAAATTAGTACTTCAGCGCTACCGCACCCCAAGCAAAACCACCCCCAACACCCTCTAACAAAAGATATTGGCCGCGTTTAATTTGACCAGAGCGCACGCCAGAATCTAAAGCAAGCGGAATAGAGGCAGCAGATGTATTACCGTGCTCATGCACAGTCACAATCACCTTATCCATCGACATACCCATCTTCTTGGCGGTACCTTCCATAATACGAATATTGGCCTGATGTGGAACTAACCAATCAATTTGCTCCGGCTTCAGATTAGCCTTTTCTAATGCTTCGTGGGCAACTTGCTCCAAAACTTTAACGGCCAATTTAAAAACGGCTTGACCATCCATCGTCATGAATGGCGAACCATGCACTTCACCGTTACCAGCTCGGCCTGGCACACATAAGATATCGCGCTGACTTCCATCAGCATGCAAAGCTGTTGACAATATGCCGGCCTCTTTTGAAGCCTCTAACACAACTGCCCCCGCACCATCGCCAAATAAGACGCAAGTGCCACGATCCTGAAAATCTAGTATGCGTGAAAAAGTTTCAGCACCCATGACTAGAACTTTTTTATAAGTACCACAACGAATAAATGCATCAGCTGTAGCGAGTGCATAGGTAAAGCCTGCGCAAACCGCCTGAATATCAAAGGCTGCGCAAGCAGTATGGGCGCCCAATTTGTCTTGAACGACACAGGCTGTGCTGGGAAAACCACCCAAATGATCTGGTGTAGAAGTTGCCAAAATAATGAGGTCTAAATCTGATGAACTCAGACCCGCGCTAGAGAGTGCAGACTCTGCAGCTTTAACAGCAAGATCACTAGTGAGTTCATTTTCAGCGGCAAAATGTCTTGCAGAAATACCGCTCCTAGTAGTAATCCACTCGTCACTAGTCTCCAGGCCATTTTTAGCCAGGCGCTCAACTAGATCTTGGTTGCTTAAGCGCAGCTCTGGAAGATAACTTCCTGTGCCGGCAACTCTTGCATAAATACTCATTCTTTCTTCTCCGCCATAAAGGCATCCGCAATGCGCTCAACCATGCGATTTTTAGCAGCCTCATAAGCGCGATCTAAGGCAAAACCAAATGCAAATCGATCCGCAGAACCATGACTCTTAATCACACAACCGCGCAAACCCAACAATACAGCACCGTTGTAGCGTCGATGATCCACTCGCTTACGCACCCTTAATAAAGGTAGCATCGCACAAATAGCCATGAGTTTGGTGAACCATGAACGATTAAATTCTTCCCGAATCATGCCACTCATCATTTTTGCTAAACCTTCACTGGCCTTCAAAACAACGTTGCCCACAAAACCATCACACACCACAATATCGGTTGTACCTTTGAAAATATCATTACCCTCTACGTTGCCGTAAAAGTTCAACTTAGATTCGCGCAATAACTCGCTGGTTTGCTTTACCACCTCATTACCCTTAATGACCTCTTCGCCAATATTTAATAGCCCGATTGTAGGATTTTGTGTGCCATCAACGACCTGCACCATCACATTGGCCATTTGCGCAAACTGAACCAAATGCATCGGTTCGCAGTCAGCATTAGCACCCAAATCCAACATCGTTGTGCCACGACCTTTTTCGTTTGGAATAGCTGTGGCAATCGCTGGGCGATCAACGCCTTCTAGCGTCTTCAGGATATAACGAGAAATCGCCATCAAAGCACCGGTGTTGCCAGAAGAGATAACCGCATCAGCCAAACCCTCTTTCACTTGCTCGATAGCAATACGCATTGACGAATCTTTTTTGCGTCGCAAGGCAATCTCAATGGGATCATCCATTAAGACGATTTCACTGGCAGGGATAATTTGAATGCGCTCGAGTGGTGCTTTAGAGAATTTACTTAAAACTTGCTCAATTGCCGTGGTGTCGCCTACCAACGCAATGTTGGCATCGGCGTGCTTTTCCAAGAAATCGCAAGCGGCCGGAACCGTAACAACGACTCCATGATCTCCGCCCATGGCATCAATAGCTAGAGTAACGCTCATAAACTCATTGATTGCTGCAAGTGATTTGTCTAAGAAAAAAGCGGCTTTTAATAGAGCCGCTTCAATCTGATTGAACTAATAAATTAGTCGTTTTTAGTCTTAACAACCTTACGACCACGATAGTAGCCGTTTGGTGAAATGTGGTGGCGCAAATGAGCCTCACCAGTTGTAGCTTCAACAGCCGTAGCAGGTGCGGTCAAAAAGTCGTGCGCACGGTGCATGCCACGTTTGGAAGGTGATTTTTTATTTTGTTGAACGGCCATATTGAACTCCTAAGCAAGGCGACATTCTAGCATGGAAAAGGGCCTAAATGCTTGATTTATCGATAAACTTTATTCATCACAAGACCCTAAATAAAACTGATATTTTTAGTTTTTCTTCATATTTTTCAATATGTTAAAGGGATTTTCTAGCTTTTCTGATAAGCCCTCCTCTACATCATCTCCAAAACTAGAGGCATGAGGGTCACAAAACCCCTCTGGATGCTTTGGAATCAGCGGTAAAGATAATAAAACCTCATCCTCGATTGTTTCTAAGAGGTTGAAATGCTGGCTGGCCACCAAAGCCTCCCTCTCCTCATCCTCAACAGGATAGTCATCCGCATCTTGTTCGGTTGCTAGCAGCAAAAAGCGACGTTTTTCATCTAAATCTACGGCACAGTCTTGCAAACACCGTTGGCAAATCAAGTGAATACGGCCTTTTAAGCCCAAATCCAGTGTTTGTAGGGGCTCACTTCCTGGAGAATCTTCAAAATGGGTCTGAATTGCCCAGTGAAATCCATCCCCCTTCAAAACCACGGAAGCCTCCTGAGCAAGTCTTGGTAAGTCAGCAATGCTCAAATAACCAGAGCCTTGATAAGTCTGGAGTGCGCAAAAATCAACCTTTTTTAAGGCACTTGGCTCTGCCAATAACTGAACTTGAGGTAAAACTTGATTACGATTCATGACATCAGTCTAAATCAAGACCACTTTGAAGGCATCTGCAGCGATGAGTATTTCGACAAACCCCCCACTTATCTTGGCATCAAGCTCGATATATCGCCGAGAACTTTTAGAGCGCTTGCGTATTCCTTTTAAGATCATTTCGCCTCAGGTTGACGAAGTCCCTCTTTCTGGCGAAAGTACCCTGAACTTAGCGCTACGACTGGCTCATGCTAAAGCAGCTGCAGTTGCTAAACAGCACCCCAATGCTTGGATTATTGGCTCGGACCAAGTGGCTGATCTGTGTGGCGCCGCTATCGGCAAGCCTGGAAATTTTGAAAGGGCCTTGGCGCAATTGCAACTAATGCGCGGACAAACAGTGATATTTCATACGGCACTTTGCCTGATGAATGGAAATACAGAAAACACCATTTGTGTCCCTACTGAAGTGGTCTTTCGAAATCTCTCAGATGAAATTTTGGAATCCTATTTACGTGCTGAGGAGCCATACGATTGTGCAGGCAGCGCCAAGTCTGAAGGCTTAGGCATCAGTCTGATTGAGTCAATTAAGAGCGATGACCCAACTGCCCTTATTGGCTTACCGCTGATCACATTAAGTGGTTTATTGCGCGATGCTGGTTTTATGATTCCACCGAATGGTAAAAGTTAATCCATGGCAAAGCTTGGAACTCTCTTTTTAATTCCCAACACCTTAGGGGATGATGCTCGCGCCGAACAACTACCCTGGGTTTTGCCACATGAAACGATTGTGCAGGCTTCTAAATTAAGACATTGGATTGTGGAAGACGCCAAAACAGCGCGTGCATTTTTAAAAGCGATTGATACGATCTCTCCATTAATTTGTCCGATTCAAGAAATGCAAATGGGTGAATGGCGAGGGGCGGCTCGCAATGCAAAGTATGGCGATACCTTAAAGCCTGGCGACCTTCTCAAGCCTTTACTGGCTGGCGATGATATGGGTTTAATGTCAGAAGCCGGGGTGCCTGGTGTAGCTGACCCCGGTGCAGAACTGGTATTAGCTGCACACAAAATAGGAGCGAAGGTTAAACCCCTCGTTGGGCCTAGTTCAATCTTATTGGGCCTCATGGCCAGTGGACTGAACGGTCAACGCTTTGCTTTTCAAGGCTATCTACCTCAAGACAATCACGATCGTGGCAGCAAACTCAAACAGCTTGAACTGGAGTCAAAAAAATTACAACAAACTCAAATTTGGATTGAGACGCCTTATCGCAATAGCGCAATGCTCATGGCCTGCCTCAACTCCTTAGCACCACAAACTTTGCTTTGTCTTGGTGTCGATCTTAGTTTGACATCAGAAATGATCACCACTCTATCGATTGCAGAATGGCGCAAGCGCTATCCTAATGAGGCAGCTTGCACTTCATTACAAAATAGGCCAACAGTATTTCTACTGCTGACCTAAATGCGATCGACTCTGTCTTATATTTCTTTTTTTACTTCAGATCTGGCGCCTTAATTAAGGACTTACCAGCTGCCGCCCCAACTTCAGCACCAAAGCGCTTTGCAACTCTCTCGGCAAAGTTTTCTTTCATGGTGTAGTCCAAGATATCGGGGGCCTTAAATACATCTCGCGCGACAGTATCAACCGTTCCAAAGCCGTCAGCCAACCCAATCTTGACCGCTTGTTCACCATTCCAAACACGCCCAGAAAATAAATCTGCAGAGTCTTTTAAGCGAGCGCCACGTCCCTCTTTGACTACAGTAATAAATTGCTGATGAATCTCATCAATCATGGTTTTAATCATTTCGACTTGTTGTGGGTTTTCTTTACTAAATGGATCCATCATGCCTTTATTGGATCCTGCAGTAATCATGCGTCGAGTAACGCCTAACTTATCCATCAAACCAGTAAATCCAAAGCCTTCCATGATCACGCCGATAGATCCAACGATGCTAGCCTTATCTACCAAAATTTGATCTGCAGCGACAGCTACGTAATAACCGCCAGATGCACAAATATCTTCCACCACTACATAAAAGGGCTTTTTGGGATAAAGCTTACGTAAGCGATGAATCTCATCATTGATCATCCCCGCCTGAACTGGTGAACCTCCAGGGCTATTGATACGCAGCACCACGCCCGCACTATTTTCATTTTCAAATGCTGAGGTAAGAGATGAATTAATATCCAAAGCATTAGCCATTGAACTAGATGAAATCTCACCATCTAATGTCACCATAGCGGTATGTTTTTCTACGCCAATTCCACGTCCTGGCAAATGAAAATCAAATACCACAATCACCACAGCCACAAGAACCAGCACGGTAAAAACTCGTAGCACTGCTTTCCAGCGACGGGCCTTACGGGTTTCTTTTAAGTTCTCTAACAATAAATGCTCGAGTGCTTGACGTTCCCAATTGGGATTTGGACTGTTTTCCATCTTTATCAATTCCTTAGTGTTACATTTTTTAATTACAAATATCTAAGCTGCCTACGCTATCAGATTTTCTTTAAGCCATGACGACAGCTGTGTCACGTTATCCACATGGGCTAATGACTTTGAAGCCTTTAAGGTATCCGGTGGGTGAGCTCCATATGTCACAGCGACCGCATCTACACCTGCATTAGCTGCCATATCCAAGTCATGGGTAGTATCGCCAATCATCAGAATACGACGTGTTGGCACCTGAGTGACATCTGACAACTCGAGCAACATACCGGGGTGAGGCTTAGAAAATGATTCATCTGCAGTTCGGGTTTCATGAAATACATGGCTTAGCTGATGATGCTTTAATGATCGATCTAAGCCAACTCTCGATTTACCAGTTGCCACCCCCAGCAGATATTGGTCAGCACGTAGCTCTTCTAGCAATTCACGAATACCAACAAATAAATCAAGCTCATGGTCTTTTGCTAAATAATGGAAACGAAAACGGTCTGTCAGTTTTTGAAAATGAATTGGGTCTACCCAGGGAACTGCCCGGCGCAATGAATCATGAATACCCAAGCCAATGACAGAGCTCGCCAAAGTATCGTCAGGGACTTTAAAGCCAAGATCGCGACAAGATTGTTGGATGCAATGGACGATCGTGGGCGTGGAATCCATAATAGTTCCATCCCAATCCCAAACAATCAAGTCATAACGGCGATCAGATTTATTTTTTTGTGGCATTTTCAGTTGGAGGATTTTCTTTGGTCGTCTTTTCTGGCTGATTGAATACTTTCATCATAGCCTCGAACTCAGAAGGCAGTGGGGATTCAATACGCATCTTTTCCCCTGTTCGGGGATGAGTAAACCCTGCTAAATGGGCATGTAAGTAGAGGCGTTTTGATTTAATCAACTTATCTTGATCTTCAAAACCATACTTATCATCACCCAAAATAGCATGCCCTAACTTTTGTAAGTGCACCCGAATTTGATGGGTACGGCCAGTTTTTAACTGAGCCTCTGCTAAAGTGATTGCCGCTCCATCTCGCTTAAGGCTTTTAATCACTCGCAAGGCGGTATGGCTTGGTAAGCCATCAGGGTCAACACGCACTCGGCGCTCTCCGTTTGCTAGCAAATATTTGTGTAGTGGAAACTTGAGTTGCATCACACTATTGCCCTGAGAAATTTCACCATGGGCTAATAAGTAATACCGTTTGTCCGTTTGCCCCTCCCGAATTTGACGATGGAGCTCAACTAGAGCGCTACGTTTTTTAGCCAACAGCAAGACACCTGAAGTATCACGATCTAGGCGGTGTACCAATTCCAAAAATTTAAGCTCAGGGCGTGTAATCCGTAATGTTTCGATGACGCCAAGAGCAATGCCTGAGCCTCCATGAACCGCTAAGCCCGGGGGCTTATCTACAATTAACAAAGCCTCATCTTCAAAAAGAATGGTCATTTTGTCGGAGTAAGCTTTTGCCCTAGATTTGGTCTGAGCGGTATTGACCGCGGCCATTTGTGCTGGCTCAGCAATCCGAACTGGAGGAAGTCTCACCACATCCCCCTCTACCAAACGAGTAGTTGGTTCAGCCCGCTTTTTATTAACTCGCACCTCACCAGAGCGAATAATCCGATAGACGTGACTTTTAGGCACCCCTTTAGCCCAGCGCAATAAATAATTATCTAAGCGCTGCCCTGCCTCTTCCTGGCCTATCGTCTGTAAATGAACTGCTGCTGGAAGTGCTTTGGGCTTAATTAATGGGTCGGATTTCATGATTTATCTCTATTGGCACCTCGAAAACGCCTGCCAAGGGGCTCAACAATACCCCATTGTCATTCAACTTGTGCCGTATAATCAACGCTCTAGCCAATTTATTGGCCCGAGACGAACCTGATTCAGGTTTGAATCGTGGAGCTTGGAGTCGCCCTTTAAAAGACTCCCGGGGTTGCCCCTCCCCCGTTGTAATGAGGCGCAGGGTTGGTGTGCCGTATGCCGCGACCCGCATTAGAAGACAGTTTTCAGGCGCGCGCCTGCATTGATGACCTAAAGGAGGTCTCTGCGGCGATCGTCAAGTGTGGCACCGATTTAACCAAACGTTATTTTGGTGAACTA
>CAJARE010000223.1 GCA_903944255.1 uncultured beta proteobacterium | reverse complement strand
TTCATTTCTTCAGGAGATAGATTTGCCCACGAATTATTACCCTTAGCACCAAATCGCTTAGCCCAAACTGCATTAGCAGCATTCATTGCAGGACCCTCTAATCCGGGGTAATTGATGCCCTTAGATGCATTAGCAAACAAAGTAATTGCATCTGAGATTAAAGAAATACCGCCATAAGGTGCAGTTTTTGCCGCATAGTAATTGTTTTGATAGGTTCTGACTCCAGCAGATGGCTGCAAAGACCAGGCGTCACTAAGTCTAAAGTTATGACTCAAACCAACATAAGGGGAGGTTAATTTAAATGTCGGAAGAGTCGTTTTAACTGTTGGTGGAACAACAGGCGGGGGTAAATAGGGAATCGCCATACCAGCCCCGGGGCTCGTCTGTGTAACACTTCCGTAAGTAGTGTCGTAATCCAGCCCAAGCAATACATTGCCACCCGACCAGGGTGTAATGCTTTCCCTCCAGCGGAAGCCTTGCATCGTAAAGGGATTATCTTCAGTCCCCCAGCCTCCCTGACCGTTATCGTTATTTATATTTCCTTTCCCAGTATTACTATAGAAACGGAACTCACCTTCAACCGCATCATAACGATGCTTTACAAATGCAGTTACCATTTGCGCCGATGAATCATAGGTGGGTGCAACAGCTGGAGCTGGCATTGTGTTATTTCCCGGATCGGATGCGGTGTTATTAATTGCCATTCCGCTCACGCCCACCGACCAATTTTGATCGACCTTAAAGCCAAGGCCGCCCATAATATTATTTAGCTGTCCACTGGCATTAGCCCTTTGACCATTCGATTTTGAATAGCCTTGTGCGAGATTGAAATCTACATCATTCAGACGCCCAGCCATATCCACTTGCTCAATAACGGTGTTGAAAGAGCCATAGGACACGCGAGCGTTTCCAGATATACCATTCTTGGGTCCCGCAGTTTTGGTATTCATATTGATTGATGCAAAGTTATTACCAGTAACTTGTGGTTGGGCGCTCTTATAAATTGTGATGTCTTTCATGCCATTCACCGGCAATAAATCAAGCAAAGCATGGTTCCAGATAGGCATATACATCGGAACGTTATCAATGTAAGTCTTAATTTCACTTCCCGGGCGACTTAGGCCCATGCCGCGAATAAATACCGATCCACCCTCAGCACCACCATAGGACCCAACTGGGTTATAGCGCGAGATTTGTGTGCCTGGGGTATTACGCAGTGCAGATGCTAAATCGGCCGCATGCAAATCCCGGATGGTTTCATCTGTAATAACAGCAGATGTACTTGAAAATTTATCAATTTCGATTTCTGCTATATCGGGCTTAGCGGTAACCACTAAATTAGGGACGGCTTGCGCATACACTTGGCTTGCAAGCATTAAAGATATGGCTAGAGCCAGTTTAGATTTTTTAAGCTTCATACGTATCCTGAATTAATGTTTTGTATTAAGTGAATGTTTTGCGTCGTGAACCATATTCACAACACCATCAAATGAATCGAACTGTTTAACTTCTTGGGGGCTAAGCTTTGCTTCAGCATCTTTAAGCTTTGCCGTAATGTTGGTGGCGATGACTTTAGAGATTCCATTTGCTGCAATCCCCTCGGGATCTTTAAAGCCAGTCCCTCCGCAAGCAATGATTGCCCAGTCATGGTGCTTTCTTCGTAAAAGTGCCCGACCACCCTTCTGGCCCTGAGTCCAATCAGCAATTGCAACCTTTCCCTCAATTACAATCGGGGCCGTCTTCACCTTAAGCCCAGGTTTATCAAAAGTCTTGGATATCAACTCCTGAATCTTTCCCTGGCTTACCTCATTGGTTTGAGAGTGGGCTATTGCGCCAGTTGCATAAGAAAAAGCAGAAATTAATATGCCAACTGAAAGAATCATCCTTTTCATTTGATTCATACTCACTTTTGCTCCAATAAAACTGGCGTCAAAACGACGTGAGCACTACTCGAAGGGGAATGCATATTGGGTGCATTTGAAAGAATGAGATAGCCGACATATGTAAGCCAAATTGCCATACCCATAGCAATACCAATGCATGCACGCTTTACGCGATACGTGACTTTTTCAGATAAAAACATGTAATTCTCCACACAACATCACGACAACCAAAGAATGACTTTGTTGCCAGCTACATAGCTAGTCGCTATGCCCCAATAAATGAATTAGGCTTGTACTGGAGGCGCTGCTGAAGGAGGCGTTACCCAAACTGCGAGAGGCTTGGGTGATTGATAGAAAAGCTGGGGCAAGAACGCGAAAGATTGCGGCGCCTTAAATGTCAAATTGGTATTAAACGCAGGCGTAATACTGCTTTGGGCTAGGCAATAGGGACAGGGTTGTGATTGCCCTACTTGATCTGACTGCCCTTCGGTCTGGATATTCATTTGGATCTTGCTACCATCAATCGCACAAATTTCCATCGCAAAGCCATGACCGCCCTGTGCCAGGGACACCGCTTGCGAGATTGCTGGCGCAAGCGCACTCATTGCGATCGCAAAAGCAGCAATCCAGTGAATGAGTCGGTTTTTATGGAAATTCATGATGAAGGAATTTTATCGGATTTCAATTCCGGGAATACAAAAAAGGGGCTTGCGCCCCTTTTTGCTATCCCAAACTAGCTTTTAACCAGATTAGACTATTTATGCTGCTACCTTTTTCTTACCAATCACTTTACTAATGAGTGGCCAGAAGAGCAGGAGTAATGCAAGAGATGTGATGCTGCCTACCAAGTAGTTGGAGAAGAAAATATCTATGCTTCCCTGTGAGAACAGCATAGATTGGCGGAAGGAGTCTTCTGCACGGTCACCCAATACCAAGGCCAAGACCATTGGCGCCATTGGGTAGTCTAGTTTCTTAAACAGATAACCTAAGACACCGAAGCCCAGCATCAACCAAACGTCAAACATGGCGTTGTGGACAGTGTATGCACCTACCGCACAAATCACGATGATGACTGGCGCAATGATAGAGAACGGAATTCTCAAGATAGAAGCAAAGAGCGGTACGCAAGTCAGCACTACAAACAAGCCTGCCAAGTTACCGAGATACATACTAGCGATCAAGCCCCAGACAAAGTCAGGCTTCTCAACGAAGAGTAGTGGTCCAGGTTGCAAGCCCCAGATCAACAAACCACCAAGCAATACCGCGGCGGTTGGTGAACCTGGGATGCCTAAAGATAACATTGGTAACAATGCAGCAGTACCTGCGGCGTGTGCTGCAGTTTCTGGAGCAACAATACCTTCCATCTTACCCGTGCCAAAATTATCACCGTCTTTGGATACACGCTTTGCTACGCCGTACGCCATGAAAGATGCAGGAGTAGCGCCACCTGGGGTGATGCCCATCCAGCAACCGATCAAGCAGCTACGTAATGAAGTAGCCCAGTATTTTGGCAACTGCTTCCAAGTTTCCCAAACTACCTTAGCGCGAATCTTCGCTGCAGCGCCTTTGAATGCTAAGCCCTCTTCCATTGAAAGCAGAATCTCACCAATACCAAACAAACCGATCACCGCGATCAAGAAGTCAAAGCCACGCATCAACTCTGGGTTACCAAAGGTTAAGCGTAATTGACCGGTAACCGTATCCATTCCAACAGTTGCTAGCGCAAAACCAAGCATCATGGCAGAAATCGTCTTAAATGGCGATCCTTTATTCATTCCCACAAAGCTACAGAAGGTCAGTAGATAGACTGAGAAAAATTCTGGGGGCCCAAATTGCAATGCAAACTTAGCCACTAGAGGCGCCAAGAAGGTAATCATCACAATCGCGAAGAAAGCACCGACGAAAGATGAGGTAAATGCACCAGTTAATGCTTCACCTGCTTTACCATTGCGCGCCATTGGATAGCCGTCAAAGGTGGTCGCAACAGACCAGGGCTCACCTGGGATATTAAAAAGAATCGATGTAATCGCACCGCCAAACAAAGCACCCCAGTAGATACAGGAGAGCATGATGATGGCCGAAGTCGGCGGCATTGTGAAGGTCAAGGGCAACAGAATTGCAATACCGTTAGCGCCACCTAAGCCTGGCAACACCCCAATAATCACACCGAGTGTTACACCAACAATCATCAACAAGAGATTAAAGGGTGTCATTGCAACAGCAAAGCCACCGAATAGAGCATTAATTTCTTCCAACTTGGACTCCTTCTTTTCTAATCTTTTTTAGTAGTTATTCTTTTTAACGCACGCCTATGAACTCGAGTGGATTAATCCATGAGCCATGTGGCAATGGAACTTGGAACCAGAACTCGAACATGAGGTAAAGGGCTACGCTCACGCCAATAGATACGGCAACCGCCTTCCAAATTCGGTACTTTCCTAACCACACCATAAAGATGGCAATGTATAGGGCTGAAGAAACATAAATACCAATCAATTGCACGCCCAGCACAAATACGATGGCTGGGAACAATACTGCTATCACTTGTTTAAAGGGCTCTTTATCAACAAACGATTCTGTTTTCTTTTTCTTATTCACGATTACAGCTTGATACAAAGTCACCGTGCTTGAGAGCAGGATGATCAAACTAATATAGAAAGGGAAGTAACCCGCTTCAGGGCCATCACTACCCCAGCTAGCACCTAGCTTTATGCTACCAACCATCACCACTAAACTAAATACCAGAAACAGAATGGCGGTAATAATATCCATCGCTCTAACGCTGATAACAGAATCTTGATTTGAATTGTTTGAATGCTCAGACATTTGCTTTATTCATTCATAAAAGTTAATTAATACGCCTACTTAAAAAATAGGACCTCCATTTGGAGGCCCTATTCAATTACCTGCCGATTACTTGGCCAAGAATCCAGCCTCTGTCATCAGTTGTTTATGCAGCACTTCATTCAATGTCAACCAGTTATTAAATTCTTTACCAGTCATGAATGTTTGGTTGAATGCGCCATCAGCCATGAATTTTTTCCATTCAGGTGTAGCGCGCACTTTTTTGAACAACTCAATATAAAAATCGACCTGCTCTTGAGTCACGCCAGGGGCCATAAAAATGCCGCGTAACATCACGTAGTCAGTAGATACTCCAGCCTCTTTACAGGTTGGAACATCATTCCAAGACAGAGTATCGGTAATTTTTTCTTTGTAAGGCATACGTGTGTCGTCAAAAACGCATAAGGCACGTAATTTATTCGCACGCCATTGGGCAACTGCCTCAATTGGGTTATTTACTGAAGAGTCAATATGATTACCAACGAGCTGAACTGCTACATCACCACCCCCTTTAAAAGGAATGTAGGTGAATTTAGCGCCTGTTGCTTTTTCAATAGCTACAGTAATGATTTGATCTTCGGATTTAGAACCGGTTCCACCCATCTTGAACTTACCAGGACCAGCAGCTTTAGCGGCATCGATATATTCCTTAGCAGTTTTGTATGGCTTATCAACGTTATCCCATAAAACGAACTGATCAAGGGCCAACATTGCTACTGGCGTGATGTCTTTCCAGTTAAATGGAACACCAGTGGCCAGGGGAGTAGTAAACAAATTAGAGAGTGTGATCACAATCTTGTTTGGATCACCTTTAGCTTCTTTTATTGCCAAGAAACCTTCAGCACCTGCGCCAGCTCCCTTGTTAACAGGAATCACAGCCTGCTTCATTAAATTATTTTTAGTGATGATGCCTTGAATCATGCGTGCCATTTGATCAGCACCGCCGCCAGGACCAGCAGGAATAATGAACTCAACTGGTTTAGTAGGTTCCCAAGCTGCAAATGCAGGGGACACTCCAGTGACGCCAATAGCTAAGGCGGTAGATAACAATGCTCCTTTTAACTTCATCTTCATAAACATGTGCCTCCAAAAATGGTTTACCAATTTAAATTTGGCTTATCTAATGTGAAGATGATTTTTAAACAAGATGTGCAAGGAGTACTTGACTGACATCAATAATTTCAAAATCACTTCTCATGAGTTTGTGCAATGTAGTACAAACCCCGATAAATCAAGCCAAAAACAAAGGATAGTGTACTTACATCTTTAGCTGGGGAGCACAATTAATTCCAAGAAAATGACCATATTCAAATAGATGGATTTATGAAAGGAGCATCGTGAGTGATCGCAAGCATTAGTAAGGGTTTACCCTAGAATCTTGGTGCCGCTTGCCGGAATCGAACTGGCGACCTTTTCATTACGAATGAACTGCTCTACCAACTGAGCTAAAGCGGCGACTTGAATGAATTCTAGCGGAAACGGTCTAACAGTTTTTTACTCACTTTATCCAACTGAGTGGCATCTTTTATTAAAAACTGCATTCCATTGGAATCCGCAATTAATAGGGTATTACCTGCAATTCGGCGGATATCCTCTTCACCTTTGAGTCGAATGCGTGTGGGTCCACGATCAGTTTCAATATCCCAAATACTGGGTGTTGCAAAAGTAGATACATGCGTAATTTTTTCAATCACTGGCATAAATTCTCGAGCTGCCAGCTCTTCTTCAATCAATCCTAACTCGGCCTCTGTGATCGCTGCTACATCTGGATACCAAAAAAGCTCTTTACCGGACTGATCCATCATTGCGATCCCAGCCCTAGGGGCGGTAATTGGAAAAGCTCTTACTGGATGAACTCCAATATGGCGGGAGCCGTTACTATCAACAAATACCAACCTACCTAATGAATCCCGCTCCAGTTGATGAGGCTTGTTCATACGCCGCCTCCAATATTTTTAGCAAGCACTTCCAGTTTTTCTTCTTTTCGCTCTTCAAGACTTTCACCAATAGCGCCGCCCTCCACTAACTCTGCAGCATGACGCAATTGGGCTTGATACAGTGTGTAGTAAGCACCCTGTGCGTCCATCAGCTGTTCATGTGAACCAATCTC
>CAJARE010000222.1 GCA_903944255.1 uncultured beta proteobacterium | reverse complement strand
GGTGTGCTTGCCATGATATTAAAAAAACTAAATGGTGCAGCATTGACTCTTCCTTCATCGTCTTGAGTGGTTACTAAGGCAATCGGTCGAGGCAGAATGCTACTCATCAGTAGCTTGTAGCGATCTTTTTTATCAGCGGCGGTCAGATCAAGATTCATGTTCAATAATGTTGAAGATATTTAGTCAAGGGTAATACCTGCTTTATTAATGACTATCTTCCACTCCTGAATTTCTGACTGAATTTGCTTATTCATTTGTGCTGGCGTAGTGTGCACCGTTGTCCAGCCCTGCTCAAGTAGTTTGGCCTTGATATCTGGCATAGCAATAATTTTCCCAAGCTCAAGATTGATCTTATTAATGATTGCAGGCGGTGTACCGCTAGGTGCTAAGATGCCGTACCATGAGCTCACTTTAAAGCCTGGCACGCCTTGATCTTTGATGGGTTTAATGCCTGGTAATGCATCAAGTGGTTTATCGCCAGTGACTGCAATTGCTCGGAGTTTTCCCGACTTGATGTACTGAATAGCTGCGGGGACTGTAGAAAAGCTCAATTCAATATCGCCCGCTAGTAAGGCGGTAGTAACAGGCGCACCACCCCTATAGGGCACATGCACAATATCTACCCCAGTAAGCTGGTTAAAGACTTCCAAAGAGAGATGGCCTGTTGTAGCAATCCCTGATGATCCAGAGTGTAGCCTCCCGGGATTGGCCTTGGCATAAGCAATCAGTTCGGGGATATTTTTGACGGGAACTTGGGGGTTCACAACGACTACATTCTCTACGTTGACCAAGATATCTACGCCAGCAAAATCTCTTTCAGGGTCGTAAGGCACCTTTTTCATAATGCTTGGTAAGACTTCTACGGGCCCTACTGAGCCTAGTAGCAGGGTGTAACCATCTTTCTCGGCTCTAGCGACTTCCGTAGCTGCAATTACGCCACCACCACCAGCCTTGTTATCTACGATGACAGTTTGCTTCCAGGCCTCTCCGAGCTTTTGCGCTAAGGTTCGCGCTAGGATATCGGTTGCGCCGCCAGGGGCAAAGGGACTAATAATTTTGATGGTCTTATTAGGATAAGTCGCCGCAGGATCTTGTGCTTGACTCTGGGTACTCAAGCTGAATAAGAGTATCAGAGGAATTAGTCGAATCATTTTGCTGTGGAATAGGGTCATTTTAGTGCCTTGCTAAAAGGTTTCATTTGTATCGTCTGTGCAGTTTATCTTTAAATTGGCTTACGTGAGTGATCAGCTTGAGATAATCAGATCATCTTCACTTTTTTTATTATTGCAAGCGCTATGAACAATCCATCCCTTTGCCGCCTTCTGATGATGGTTTTGTTACAACTATTTTTTGCCTCTGAGATATTAGCAAATACACTGATATTGATGTGTACTCATATCGAGCGGGATTTTTCAGAAACCTATGAGCTCAAAATGCAGAGCGCTAGCTCGGCAAATTCCAGGCCAAAAGTTTATTTGGATGGGCGTGACTTAGATATAAATCGAACTGACAGTCGACAGTTTGTTAAAAATGTCACTATCACTAAACAAAAAGCCTCTTATTTATTAATCACTCAATTTGATGCCGAGGTTCTGGAAGGAATATCTTATTCGGCAGGATCCGTTATATCTATAGTGACGATTGATCGTGAAACAGGAAGGTTACGTAAGCTCGACACTATCCAAGGCGGAATACTAGGTGCAAGACTCGGTGATGGCACTAAATCCTATGAAGAGCAGTGCGTTGCACAGCCTTAAGGACCTTCTTCTTTAATTGGGATCAGTCACAAAACCCAGCTTGGTTAATCCTGCACGACGAGAAGCAGCCAAGACCTGTGCTACGTATTCATATTTAACAGATTTATCGGCACGCAAATTAATCTCAGGTTGGGGTTCTTTCTGAGCCGCTTTTTCTGCATAACCATCAAAGGTCTTGAGATCAATCGCCGTACTGTTCCAAAAAATCTTCCCATTAGCATCAATCGATAACTGCACAGATTCTGGTTTGATTTCATTACGCACACTGTTGGCTTTTGGTAGCTCAACCTTCACTGCCTGCTGCATCACTGGCAAGGTAATAATAAAGATAATTAACAATACCAACATGACGTCCACCATCGGTGTCATGTTAATTTCAGCCATGATGCTGTCTTCATTTTGTTCATTTTGCAGATTAAAGGACATGGCTAATCTCCAGAATGAACGCGTGCACCAGTAACAAAATAGGCTAGCAAGTCATTTCCAAAACGATTGAGATCGGTTACTAGTAACTTATTGCTACGATTAATGGTATTAAATCCAAGTACCGCCGGAATCGCTACTGCAAGACCTAAAGCAGTCATGATCAATGCTTCACCAATGGGGCCAGCTACTTGGTCAATCTGTGCACTTCCAGAACTGCTAATTGCGACAAGAGCGTGATAGATTCCCCAAACGGTACCAAAGAGACCAATGAAGGGGGAGGTTGCCCCCGTAGAGCCCAAGAAGGTCAGGCCTTTTTGAAGTTTAGCGGCAATGCCATCAATGCTATTTTTGATACTTCTAGCCATCCACTCAGAGTAGTTCAGTGTTTGCAAAAGTTCGCGATGATGAGCGGCTTGGCTTTGATGATGGAGTGATGCTTCAGTGGATGCCTTAGCAATTTGATAGTAAGGATTATTGGCGTGCTCACTAAACGCTTGCAGACCCTGCTCAAAAGAGGTCGCCTGCCAGAATTTTTCAAGCTGAGGGGAGAATTTACGCATATTACGTAACTCCCAAAAGCGGGTGAGCAAAATGACCCAGGTTACGATCGAGCAGAAGAGCAAGGCTAGCGCTACAAAACGCGTAACGGCGTCACCTTCAAGCCAAAGATTTGCTAAGCCAAATGGTGTATTCATAGTTATTAATTCTTTAAATTAAATTTGATTAAAAGGTTAGTAGAAATTCTGGTTGGCGTTCCATTTACTAAAAACGGCTTGAAGCGATAACGTTTGCCAATTTCTGATGCTGCGCGATCCAATCTGGGAAAAGTACTTGAACTCAGCATTGCAACATCTTCAACGGATCCAGTTTCATCGATAATTAGTTTCACAACCACCTCACCTTGCTCGCCTGAGCGCTTTGAAAACGAAGGATAGTAAGCATCAGCATCAGGCTGATAGACGACAACCAGTTTACCAATGTCGGTCTGAATGGGTGTGCCACTGGCACCGCCGGTGGTCGAAGGCGCCACATTGGCGGTGGGCGGCGCAACTTCACTCTTCGTTTGTGGGCTAGTCGGTTGGGTTTGGGGCTGCTGTTGGGCTTGGGTGGGGGCGGAGCTTGGCTTATCGGCAGATTTTTCATCTACCGTTTTTTTCTTTGGTTCGGGCTTAGGCTCAGACTTTGGTTTGGGTGGAGGTGGGGCTGGGGCTGGGGGCTGCTGGCTCTTATCAGCAGCTTCAGGGCTCACTAGATTTGCCATCACCCGTGTATCTTCATCTGGCTTGCTTGGCTTTGCACTCCAGTTGAAATAGTCTAAAGCAGGTAAAACATGCAGTAACAACACAATAACAATAACAATGCGCTCTGTTTTATTAAACGGAATATAGGAGCCTAATTTTTGTAGAAAAGTACTCATGAGATATTGCCTAAGAACTTCGCTTGAATATGATGTGAATGCATATCGCTGTACATTAATTCATTGGCCATTGCTAATAGACTCTGCTCATCCTTGCTACTAATAAAAGTGAGCTGCTGCTTGCCATGTTTAGAATCCGGCACTGCTTTTGCTTCCAGTTGCCTTTTCAGTTGCTTAACCACTGCCTCACTCGTATCGATGATGACAATGGATTCGCCGAGTAACTTACGAATCGCTCGCCGTAAAAAAGGGTAGTGAGTACATCCTAGAACCAAAGTATCCGCACCAGCATCTTGAATTCCTTGCAGATGGATAGCTAGTAATTCTAAGGTTACTTCACTATTGGCTTTGCCTGCTTCAATCAGCGGCACCAAGCCAGCACCTGCTTGCTTGATGAACTGACAGTTGCTAGGCAGTGTGGCCAACAAGGCGTTGAACTTGTCGCTCTTTAAGGTGGCTTCGGTAGCTAAGACACCCACAATGCCATTTTGGGTTTGCATCGCTGCGGGCTTTATTCCGGGCTCTACTCCTATTATTGGAATGGCCAAGCTATTGCGAATTTGTGCAATCGCTTGTGCAGTAGCGGTATTACAAGCAAGCACTATAGCGTCACAACCTTGATCTAAAAGATAGCGACATAAGACCATACTTCGTTCTGCAATCCAATCACTAGAGCGCTCTCCATAAGGGACGTTTGCAGAGTCAGCTAAATAGATGTAGTCGTGCTGCGGCAATTGACGAAGGGCCTCATCCAAAATGGATAAGCCTCCTACGCCAGAATCAAATACGCCGATGAGTGCCAACGTGTACCTAAAAGATGAACAAGGTTAATGAACTTAGATAATCTTGACTGGAATGCCGGCAATTTTGGCTTGCCAGTTACGAGGACCTTCATGGTGCATCGAAATGCCTTCAGAATTAACGGCAACAGTGACTGGCATATCTTTAACATCAAATTCATAGATTGCTTCCATACCTAGGTCTGCAAATCCAACTACCTTGGATGCTTGAATCGCTTTAGATACTAGGTAGGCAGCGCCACCAACAGCCATAAGATAAGCCGATTTATGTTTCTTAATGGCCTCAATTGCTTCAGGCCCACGCTCTGCTTTACCAATCATGGCAATTAAGCCAGTTTTTGCCAGCATCATCTCGGTAAATTTATCCATGCGGGTCGAAGTGGTGGGTCCAGCTGGACCAACAACCTCATCACGAACCGGATCGACTGGACCGACATAATAAATCACTCGGTTTTTAAAACTCACTGGTAACTCTTCGCCTTTTGCCAGCATATCCTGAATACGCTTATGTGCTGCATCACGACCGGTCAAGATTTTGCCATTAAGCAATAGTGTTTCACCAGGTTTCCAACTTGCGACTTCAGCAGGCGTTAAGGTATCCAAATTCACACGTTTTGATTTCTGAACATCTGGAGTCCAAGTGACATCTGGCCAATCAGATAAAGAGGGCATTTCTAATTTCGCTGGACCATCACCATGTAAATGGAAATGAATATGACGTGTGGCTGCACAGTTTGGAATCATGGCAACCGGTAAGGAGGCTGCATGCGTTGGGTATTCCATAATCTTGACATCGAGCACCGTGGCTAAGCCGCCTAGACCTTGAGCGCCAATACCAAGTTTATTCACTTTGTCATAAATCTCAAGACGTAACTCTTCAGCGCGTGTTTTAGCACCACGAGCAATTAATTCTTGAATATCAACAGGCCCCATTAAAGATTCTTTGGCCATTACCATGGCTTTTTCTGGTGTACCACCAATACCAATGCCGAGGATTCCCGGCGGACACCAACCCGCACCCATCGTAGGGACCGTTTTTAATACCCAATCTACGATGGAGTCAGAGGGATTGAGCATGACCATCTTCGCTTTGTTTTCAGAGCCACCACCTTTAGCAGCGCAAATCACTTCAACATCATCACCTGGAACGATTTCATAATGGACGACAGCAGGGGTGTTATCACCCGTATTTTTTCGTTTGCCAGCAGGATCACTCAACACTGAAGCACGCAGCATATTGTCTGGATTGAGATAGGCGCGGCGTACACCTTCATTCACCATATCGGTAACACTCATGGTGGCGTCAGGCCATTGAACATTCATACCAATTTTGAGAAAGACAACAGAAATCCCCGTGTCTTGACAAAGAGGGCGGTGTCCCTCAGCGCACATGCGGCTATTGGTCAATATTTGGGCGATCGCATCCTTAGCTCCATGACCCTCTTCTAGCTCATAGGCCTTACCCATGGCAGTAATAAAGTCTTTGGGGTGATAGTAGGAGATGAACTGAAAGGCATCTGCCACACTTTGAATCAGGTCGTTTTGTTTGATATTGGTCATTGTTTTTGCCTAATTTATAAAGGTTTGAGCTATTTTAAGGGTTTGCCATAGAGCAAATCCCGAGTGTTTTCACTTATCTTCTAAGGTCTTGACTGGGTAATTCCGTCATTGTGCGATATTTTCGCAGATAAAGATTGATGATTATTAGATAGAGGGCTGTGAAGCATGGAACCGTTAATGCAAGAAAACCGCGTTTTTAACCCACCTACAGACTTTGTCAAGGGTGCTGCTATTTCAGGCATGGAAGCGTATAACAAACTGTGCGCAGAAGCGCAGAATGATTATGAGGGTTTCTGGGGGCGCCTTGCTAAAGAGAATATCCATTGGAAGAAACCTTTTAGCAAGGTCTTGGATGAGTCCAAGATACCTTTTTATAAGTGGTTTGAAGATGGCACAACGAATGCTTCTTATAACTGTTTAGATCTCAATATTGAAAAAGGTCTCGGTAATAAGACTGCCATTATTTTTGAAGCAGATGACGGTAAAGTCACCAACGTTAGTTATCAAGAGTTACTGGATCGCGTTTGTAAGATGGCCAATGCATTGCGCAAAATGGGCATCAAGTCTGGTGACCGCGTCATTATTTATATGTCTATGTCAATTGAAGGCATTGTTGCCATGCAAGCGTGCGCGCGTATTGGTGCAATACATTCAGTGGTATTCGGTGGATTCTCGGCAAAATCCTTGCAAGAACGTATTGTTGACGTTGGTGCTGTAGCAGTGATTACTGCCGATGAGCAATATCGTGGTGGTAAAGAATTACCTCTCAAGATCATTGTTGATGAAGCCATCGCATTGGGTGAATGCGAAAAAGTGAAAAACGTTGTTGTATATCAACGTACCGGGCGAACCATTCCAATGGTTGCCGGACGTGATGTATGGATGCATGAGGTTGTCGCAAATGAATCTACCACTTGTGAGCCAGAGTGGGTCAGTGCCGAGCATCCTTTATTCATTCTGTATACCTCTGGGTCTACCGGCAAGCCAAAAGGCGTTCAGCACTCTACTGGCGGATACCTCCTGTGGGCAATTCTCACAATGAAGTGGACCTTTGATATCAAGCCAACCGATGTGTTCTGGTGTACAGCAGATATTGGCTGGGTAACTGGCCACTCCTATATTACTTATGGCCCATTGGCTGTAGGAGCTACTGAAATTGTTTTTGAAGGTGTGCCAACCTATCCCAATGCAGGCCGTTTTTGGGATACAGTTCAAAAACACAAAGCGACTATTTTTTATACCGCACCTACTGCCATTCGTTCACTGATCAAAGCATCTAGTAATGATGAATCGGTTCATCCAAAAAGCTATGACTTATCCTCATTGCGTCTCTTGGGTTCAGTTGGTGAGCCAATCAACCCTGAAGCATGGATGTGGTACTACGAAAATGTTGGTGGTTCACGTTGTCCGATTGCAGATACTTTCTGGCAAACCGAAACTGGCGGTCACATGATTTCCCCATTGCCCGGTGCTACCCCTATGGTTCCAGGCTCATGCACATTACCATTGCCAGGCATCATGGCAGCAATTGTGGATGAGGCTGGGGTTGATGTCCCAAATGGTCAAGGCGGCATCTTGGTGGTGAAGCGTCCATGGCCTTCCATGATTCGTACTATTTGGAATGACCCAGATCGTTTTGTGAAATCGTATTTTCCAGAAGAGTTAGGTGGTGCTTTGTATCTTGCAGGTGACGGCGCAATCCGAAATAAAGATACTGCTTATTTCACCATCACTGGACGTATTGATGATGTCTTGAACGTTTCAGGTCATCGCATGGGTACCATGGAAATCGAATCGAGCTTAGTGGCTAACCCATTAGTTGCTGAGGCAGCAGTGGTGGGCCGTCCTGATGACATGACTGGTGAGGCTATTTGCGCATTTGTGGTGCTAAAGGGTGGTCGTCCAACAGGTGATGAGGCTAAAAAGATCGCGACTGATTTGCGTAATTGGGTAGGCAAAGAAATTGGCCCCATTGCTAAACCAAAAGACATTCGTTTTGGCGATAACTTACCGAAAACCCGTTCTGGCAAGATCATGCGACGTCTCTTGCGTGTGATTGCTAAAGGTGAGGAAGTGACTCAAGACACCTCAACCCTTGAGAATCCAGCAATTCTGGAACAACTCAAGCAGCCAATCTAAGCATTCCAAGGCAAACCCTTTCGGCAAACGTATAATCATCGTTTGTACGGAAGGGTGGATGAGCGGTTTAAGTCACACGCCTGGAAAGCGTGCGTAGGTTAATAGCCTACCGCGGGTTCGAATCCCGCCTCTTCCGCCAGTAGCACTAAAACCACCTTCGGGTGGTTTTATTATTTTCAAAATCCCGTAATATTCCAATACGACACAAAAACTCAAAATACCTTAAAACACCTCAATGGAGACAATATGATATTTGCAATCTTGCTGATGGATCGCCCTGGCACCGGTGAGTTACGAATTCAAGTAAGACCAGAGCATCGCGCTTATCTTGCGCAACTATCTGATCGTATGGCCTTTGCAGGCCCCTTGATATCTGATGATGGTAAGACACCGATTGGTAGTCTATTGGCAATAGACTTTGCGAGTAGAGCAGATGTAGAGGCTTGGTTAAAAGATGAGCCTTATACCAAAGCTGGTGTTTATGAAAAACCAGTGATTCATGCCTTTAATAATATGTGGGCACAAAAGGTGGGCTTTCCTCCTGCCTAACCCATGAATTGACAATGCTGGATCATGAATGAAAAAGCCACCGGTAGGTGGCTTTCTATTGATGAAGACTCTTGGATTAAATCGGCTT
The DNA here is from genome assembly GCA_903944255.1 of uncultured beta proteobacterium. Classification (GTDB taxonomy): domain Bacteria; phylum Pseudomonadota; class Gammaproteobacteria; order Burkholderiales; family Burkholderiaceae; genus Polynucleobacter. The sequence continues at coordinate 2,691 of CAJARE010000222.1, read as the reverse complement.
AATCTCTAGCTTCCTAAACTTAATAGTGCCACCAGCAGATTGCAAAGCGATTGGTCCGTCTGCAAACTTACTGTCTTTTACATCAACTGTGACTGCGCCATTCATCGATACTTTTAGCTGAGAGCCGTTGGCAACGATTTCCATCGTATTCCAACGACCGCCTGCTTTATGAATGGGATTCACTTTAGCTACATCCACAATTGCGCCAGTGGAATATTCTTGGCCAGGGCGCGTATCCCAAATATTGACCTCATATGAAGTTGCAGCAGTAACCTTATTGGGATCTTGGCAACGAATAAAGATACCGCTATTCGTATTGGATTCAGCCCAGAACTCTGCACGAATAATGAAATTTTTATAACTCTTTGTGCTCACTAAAAATCCAGTAGGCTTGTTACTTTCGATCATGCCCTTACCAATATTCCAGTTTGCATTACCAATAATGTTCCAGCTATCTAAGCTCGCCCCATCCATTAAGCTGTTATAGCCATCGGATGATTGGGCATTGACAGGGCTGATAGAAAGTAGAGCACTAGCAAATGCAAAGACAATTGCTGCAACCCTTTGGTGTATCGATTTCATGAAGTTCTCCCGTTTCTCGTATTTTTTATTTTTTAATAGTGCTTCTTGGGTCTATTTTTACTGAGATTGCTTAAATTAGACAAGTCAACACTTTCCCTTAACCTGGAGCCTAGAATCCAGTAGACTTACGGTATGAATTCAACAAAATTGCGCCTCCTTCTCGCTTCTACATTCGCTGTGCTCGGCCTCTCTGCTTGTGGCTCAATTGAATCTGCTGCTCAAGACGATTGCACCTCTATTGGTTGGCAAATTGGGAGTCCGGGCTATAACGACTGCTACCGTGCCCGTCTTTATGAGCGTCAGATGGATTACTCCCTTCCTCCTGGCGACAGACCTAGACCTTCTTTACTTTAAAAAATAAGGGTTTACCCTTATTTGAATACCTTGAGCGGCGTCAAGGACTTAGAGGGTGAAATAACCCAAAATCAGTCGGTTATTTGACTAGTTTGTCTGGGCAAAGAGTTTGCCTGGCTTAGTCAAATTGGAATATGAAAATACATCTCACCGCTGATGGCGATGAGACAGAAGATTAGAGACTACAAGCCATGAATCATCCCAAACCTTCTGGAGAAGTCAAAGCGGTTGCTGTTGCAACGGCTGATGATTTAAGGGAGACCATTCGTCGTAAAAGTAAGCTTAAAGGTCGTCAGCCTGATGATGCCTCTTTGGCAGAAGTGCGCCGTCTCGTCGGCGGAGCTGTACATCGTCCTGATTTACTAATTGAAAATCTTCATAAACTCAATGATGAGTATCGGGCCTTGCATGATCGTCATTTAGTCGCTTTAGCAAAAGAAATGAATTTGCCAATGGCTGAGGTGTATGAGGTTGCTACTTTCTATCACCACTTTGAAGTGGTGCGCGGCAATGATCCTGTAGCTGACATTACTGTTCGGGTCTGTGATGGCATTGCCTGTGAGTTAGCTGGCGCACAAAAACTCTTGAAAAAATTACCCTCTATATTGGGTAATGACAAAATAAAAGTCGTTGCTGCTCCTTGTGTTGGTCGTTGTGAGCAAGCCCCTGTAGCAGTGGTACATCAATATCCTGTGCTCTTTGCAACAACAGACAAAGTTAGCGCTGCTGTCAACAATAATCAAAGGACTCAACCTCTAGCCAGTGATGATGCCAATTTTGATCCGGGTGTATTAGCAGAACAGGGTATTTCTCCACAGGGTGAACATCAAGCTGTCTCACCTGGATATGTAGGCTATGAGTCGTATTGCAAACAAGGTGGCTATGCCTTAGCAAAAGAAATTGCTGAAGGTAAAAAAGATGCCGAAAGCATTATTAAAGCAATGGAAAGCTCAGGACTTCGCGGCCTTGGCGGTGCAGGTTTTCCAGCAGGACGTAAATGGCGGATTGTTAAAGATCAGGCTGCACCAAAACTCATGGCCGTCAATATCGATGAAGGCGAACCAGGAACCTTTAAGGACCGCACCTACTTAGAGCGTGATCCGCATCGCTTTTTAGAGGGATTACTGATTGCTGCAAGTGTGGTTGGTATCGATGCCTGTTATATCTATTTGCGTGATGAGTATCACGGTTGTCGTGAGTTACTAGAGATTGAACTAGAGAAGCTCAAAGCGAACCCCCCATTTAAATTGCCGACTATTGAACTACGTCGCGGAGCAGGGGCCTATATCTGCGGTGAAGAATCTGCCATGATTGAGAGTATTGAAGGTAAGCGTGGTGAACCCAGAATGCGTCCTCCTTATATTGCGCAAGTAGGTTTATTTGGTAGACCCACGCTAGAACATAATTTTGAAACGCTTTACTGGGTGCGCGATATCGTGCAGCGTGGCCCAGAATGGTTTAGTTCTTTTGGTCGCCATGACCGCAAGGGCTTACGTAGCTTTAGCGTGAGTGGTCGCGTTCAAAAGCCTGGCGTCAAACTTGCCCCAGCGGGTATTACTATTCAAGAGTTGATAGATGAGTACTGTGGCGGCATGCAAGAGGGTCACAAGTTCTATGGCTATCTACCAGGTGGCGCATCGGGCGGAATTCTCCCTGCAACCATGAATGACATTCCTTTGGACTTCGATACATTGCAGCCCTATGGATGCTTTATTGGTTCAGCAGCAGTGATGGTCTTTAGCGACCAAGATAAGG
>CAJARE010000221.1 GCA_903944255.1 uncultured beta proteobacterium | reverse complement strand
GACCTGCGTTTCATTATTGATCACAAAATTCCGAATATGTTTAATGATCCGGCTAATGCGCCCATTTTCTTCGCGAATGGCCGAAATCGCTTTGAGTAAACGGGGGCGATCCAAGGGCTCTTGCGTCAATAGGCCTTCGCTTGCCGCGCTGTAGGTTTCAATGGTTGCTAATGGTTGATTGAGCTCATGCGACAAGATGGTCGAAATCTCACCCAATGAGACAAACTTGGATTGATCTAAAAGCTGCTGCTCTTGAGCGCGCAAGGTAGCTAAGGTATTGCTGTAGGCTTGCCAAGCTCTAAAAGTTGCAAAGACGGCGAGCGCAATGAGAGCCGCTAGAACAGCGAGAGCAACCTCTAAAAAATGTGCCGATTTGGCACGAGCCGACTGATAGCCTTCTATTACTAAATAAAGCGGGCCATCGGTCAAATAGGTAATGGGAAAGACAAAGCGCTCAACGCTATCTGGGGAGGCTAATGCGTTATCGGAACTCACGATTAACTCCCGATCTTGCTTTTCTAGCTTAAAACGAAATCCCAAATGTTTTTTAAATTCCGCTAACAAGCTATCGTGAAATAACCACATCTTTGGATTAAAAATCACCACAATGGCTCCGCGACCGGAGCTTAGGGGGAAAAATTCTTCAGCGATAAATTGCCCATCACCATCCGTTCCGGTGAAAATAGGACTCAAGCTTGCGTTATAGATTGACGTTAATTTTGGTGCATTCACTTTAATAACGGATTCAAAATCGGCAAGCAGCCAAGGGGGTAAATTTTTCCGCAAGTCATTGCGCCAGCTGGGGTCAGAATCATATTTACTAGTGAATGCCATTAAAGCGCCCTCGGTGCTACGTAACTCGATGGCTATAACCGATGGAAACTCTTGAAAAATTTTACGAGCGCTGGACTCAAAAGAGTCTGGGGTGCGATCAAATTGATTTGCTTCAAAACTTAAGCGTGCATTCAGATTGGAAAAATTGCTCCGCAGTAAGTCCGTGACCACAACTGCCATTTGCTGCGCTTCATTATTGCGCTTTACCTGAACATAAGACTGAACTGCATAAAAGGAGAATCCGATGATGGCAATTACGAGCACTGCCAAGGCAAGAATTTGAAAGGCAAAGTTTTTTTGGGTGAGCGATTTGAGATGCATACGAACACCGAGCGACAATATTACTGTGCGCTTTGATTAATAAAGGCGCCTTGGACCGATTCTAGTAAACGCAAAAAGACTTGCGTCGATTTACGTTCATAGCTAACTAAATGCTCTTCATCGGCATTGGCTAATTTTGCTAAAAACTCAGGGCGGATGCACTGCTCACGGCTTTTGATCGCAATCGCTTTATATAGTTGATAGCGCTTTGTAATAGTGTCGTAATACGTATTGGCGCTCGCAAGTAAATACTGCCCCATTTCTTTTTTGTATTTGAAGGTTTGGCACGGCGGGGCATCACCCGAAAATAAACCGCAGTTGGCTGGCGGATTGGCATCCGTTTTACTCAGTAAAGCTTGCGCTTTACCCGCTACTTCTTGGCGAGCGCTAGCAATCTTAGCAATCCGGTCATCAAACTGGGCAATATAGCCATTGACCCGCGACGTATCAAATTTAGGTGAGCCATCTTTTAAGGCTTGCGCCAACTCGCACGATTTAATTAGGCGAGCATAGCCAGCCTCAATTTCCTTACTAACCCCATTTTCTTGCGCGATCATATTGCCCACACCTGCGCGCGTTCGATCGGACCAGGTTTTAATCAGGGCGCTGGCTTCTGCATTATTTTTTACTTGTGCAACTTGACTAGCTTCTACTGAAACACCTTGCGCCAATACAGTTGCACTACACAGCGCATAAAAAAAGCTAGCAAGGCTTAGCCTAGCTAGACGCAGCTGCACAAAAAAACGCACGAAACGAGATAAATAAATATGCGGCAAAGAGTGACCAATAAAAAAGGAAAGGCCAACCCCCCCAAAAAAAAGAAGGTGATATAGCGTTAACAACACTTATAAATTATAGACTTAAGTGCATTTTAGCCGCTGCAGACGCTTTTTATATTTTCTCAAAATAACTAGCCCGAGGGCGAATTACAATACCGTTCGGGATGATATAGGCGAACTCGCCATCAAGATCTTCGGTAACTACTTAGTATGAATCTGCTTATTGTCAACAAGCCTTAGCACTAGGCAAGCGATCGCCGTCTTGGTATATTGATTCAATCCCATTTTTTACCGACTGCACCATCAGGATCCTTACCATGCACATCGTCTTATTTTCTAAACGCTGGGCTCAGTTCTGCCTGACCTGTGCTTGCGTCGTCTTGCTTGGGGCTTGTGGCGATAAAGTGGAGACAGCCAATACAAAACCGTGGGTTCCCGATACGGCCGTGATGAAATTGCCGCTCGATGGATACCAGGGGATTCCTTTTAATATCGCTAAAGAAGATGCAAAAAAGCAATTTCCTTGCACGGAGTATGAACTCACCCTAAGTTGCAAGATCAAAGAAGGCAATACTGAAGAGCAAATTTGGCTGATCTACAACGAAGCCGGTCGCATGGTGCTGATGAAAAAGGAATTGGGCTATTACAACAAAGACGTGGGGGATACGATCATAGAGCGCTTCACCATTAAATATGGTCTGGACTATACCCCTTCAGAGGGGCAGGAAAGCGCTTTCGCTACAGGTATTCGTAAATCCAAAACCTATATTTTTGCGGGCGGTCAAGTCGCCTTTCAAATTGGTCGCAGCCTCAATAACCGCAATGAACTGATGTTGATTTATTACTTCCCTGAAGATGTGGG
>CAJARE010000220.1 GCA_903944255.1 uncultured beta proteobacterium | reverse complement strand
GCTAAAGGTAGTAACGAGGAAGCTTATTTATTTCAGAAATTAGTGCGTACGGGTTTTGGTAATAACAACGTTGACCATTGCACGCGCCTTTGCCATGCATCGTCTGTGGCTGCGCTCTTAGAAGGTGTAGGGTCTGGTGCAGTCAGTAATCAAGTGAACGATGTCGAAAATTCCAGCATGATTTTTCTGATTGGATCAAATCCCACTGCAAATCATCCCGTGGCCGCTACTTGGTTCAAAAATGCCGCTAAACGCGGTACGAAGATTGTGCTTTGCGATCCTCGTATGACCGACATCAGCAAGCATGCATGGCGCACAATGCAGTTTAAGCCGGATACTGATGTGGCTATGCTCAATGCGATGATTTATACAATCATTGAAGAGGGTTTAGCTGATCAGAAATTTATTCAAGAGCGTGCGAATAATTTTGAAGCCCTTAAAGAAAATATCAAAGGTTACAGCCCTGAGGCGATGGCACCTATCTGCGGTATTCCTGCAGAAACAATCCGTGAAGTAGCCAGAGAATTTGCTACCACTAAGTCAGCCATGATTTTGTGGGGTATGGGCGTGAGCCAACACGTGCATGGAACCGATAATGCGCGCTGCTTGATTGCTTTGGTCAGTATTACGGGTCAAATTGGTAAACCAGGTTCTGGTCTGCATCCATTACGGGGTCAGAATAACGTTCAGGGTGCCAGCGATGCCGGATTGATACCGATGATGTTCCCGAATTATCAACGTGTGGACCACGATGGGGCACATGCTTGGTTTGAAAACTTCTGGGATACCAAGCTTGATAAGAAGCCGGGCTATACCGTTGTTGAGATCATGCATAAGATTACTGCGCCAGATAGTGATCCTGATAAGATCCGCGGTATGTATATTGAGGGTGAGAACCCTGCAATGAGTGATCCTGATTTAAATCATGCACGTCACGCACTCGCTTCTTTAGAGCATTTAGTCGTACAAGATATCTTTATGACAGAAACTGCCTTGTTAGCAGACGTGGTATTGCCTGCAAGCGCATGGCCGGAGAAGGTCGGCACTGCAAGCAATACCGACCGTATGGTGCAGATGGGTAAAAAAGCAATTGATCCACCGGGCGACGCAAAGCCTGATTTATGGATCATTCAGGAAATTGCCAAGCGCATGGGATTGGATTGGAACTATCAAGGTCCTGATGCTGGCGTAGCAGAAGTCTATGATGAAATGCGCCTAGCCATGCATGCCGCGATCAAAGGTATTACTTGGGAGCGTCTCGAGAGAGAATCCAGCGTAACCTATCCATGTTTATCTGAAGAAGATCCAGGTCGCCCCATCGTATTTGATGATCACTTTGCGACTCTTGATGGCAAAGTGAAGTTAGTTCCGGCAGATATCATTCCTGCAAATGAAAGACCTGATGCAGAGTATCCATTTGTTTTAATTACAGGACGTCAATTAGAGCATTGGCATACCGGCAGCATGACCAGAAGAGCAACGATATTAGATGCTATTGAACCCATGGCTACCGTATCGATGCATGGTGAAGATATGACCCAACTGGGTATTGTTGCGGGTGATGTTGTCACCGTGCAATCACGCCGTGGCGAAGTCGGCATACATGTACGTCGAGATGATGGCACACCACGTGGAGTGATCTTCATTCCATTCGCTTACTATGAAGCTGCTGCAAACTTAGTGACTAATTCAGCATTAGACCCATTTGGTAAAATTCCAGAATTTAAGTACTGCGCAGTCCAGGTCACCAAGGGTGGGCAAGTAGCCCAAGTAATGGGTTATGGGACAAATGATCCGAAGAGACAGAAGCTTGTCACTACATCTTAGTTTCACCGTTTTTTCCTAGCAAAACCCCGCTCTTGAGGCGGGGTTTTTTTATCACTTGCTTGAATTTATCAATGTAAATACTATGTATCTACATTAGATAAGGAGGAGATTCAATGCAAACGATCATCAAAAAGTGGGGTAACAGCCCAGCTTTGCGCTTAAGTGCAGCCCTTATGAAGTCCGCCCATCTGAATATTGACCAATTAGTATCTGTAAAAGTGCAAAAAGGTCGAATTGTGATTGAGCCGATGGTAAAGCAAGAATATCAACTGAATGATTTGTTAGCAGGTATCACAGCTAAGAATCTTCACGGTGAAGTCAACATATGTAATGCTGAGTCTAAATCTCAAGAATGAGTACCTTTCATACCTCGAAGTTATTGAGTTAAAACTCAATGCCAATATCACCAATGCCCTTTAGAATGATTCATGGCTAGTTCAAAACCCTCACCAAATTCCTCAGAAGCAAAAGCAGATCTACCAGTACTCATTATTGGGGCTGGTCTTGCTGGCTTAACGGTTGCACTCCATATGGCTGAGACGCAACCGGTCATCGTGATGGCTAAAAGGGGTTTAGGCGAAGGGGCAACAGCTTGGGCACAGGGCGGTATTGTTGGAGTAGTTGATAAAGAGCACGACAGTATTGATTCCCATGTAGCGGATACTTTAGATGCTGGAGCCGGTTTAGTAGTCGAGTCAACCGCACGTTATATCGCAGAAGAAAGTGCAGAAGCCATTCGTTGGCTAGTAGACCAAGGCGTCCCATTTACTGCTGATGAATCAGGTCCTATGGGATTGCATCTGACTCGTGAAGGTGGTCATAGCCATCGTCGTATTGCTCACGCTGCTGATGCTACTGGTAAAGCTATTCATGAAGTGTTACTCGATAAAGCCCGAGCTCATCAAAATATTCAGTTACTAGAGCATTGGATTGCTCTCGATTTAATTACCAATCGGCATTTGGATGCCAGGACACAGAGAACTAAACCGAATCGCTGTTATGGAGTTTATGCACTCGATATTAAAAATAATCGCGTAGAAACCATTGCTGCAAAGTCCGTTGTTTTGGCGACTGGTGGGGTAGGTAAGGTATACCGTTACACCAGTAATCCTGATACTGCTACAGGTGATGGTATTGCGATGGCTTGGCGTGCAGGCTGCCGCATAGGCAATATGGAATTCATTCAGTTTCATCCGACGTGTCTCTATCACCCCAGCGACCGGACCTTTCTGATTACTGAAGCCATGCGAGGCGAGGGCGGTATCCTAAAGTTACCGGATGGCACCTGCTTTATGTCAGAGCACGATGACCGTAAGGAACTTGCTCCACGCGATATTGTTGCCAGAGCCATCGACTTTGAAATGAAAAAGCACGGCTTAGATTATGTGCACCTCGATGCAACCCATTTAGGCGAAGCTTTTATTAAAGAACATTTCCCCATGATTTATGCGCGATGCTTAACGTTGGGACTAGATATCACGAAAGAGCCCATTCCGGTAGTGCCTGCTGCGCACTATGCTTGTGGCGGTGTTGTTACCGACCTCAAGGGCCGCACAGACTTACCAGGTCTATATGCAGTTGGTGAAGCTACTTATACGGGTCTTCATGGTGCTAACCGTCTGGCAAGTAACTCCTTACTGGAGTGTATTGTGATTGGTAAAGCAGCAGCGCAAGATATTGCAGGGCTCAAAGCTCCAAACTTACCCAATCTTCCTCTATGGGACGAGAGCCAAGTAGAAGATGCAGATGAACAAGTGGTCATTGCCCACAACTGGGACGAATTGCGCTCCCTGATGTGGAACTACGTAGGCATCGTGAGAACAAATCGTCGTCTAGAGCGAGCCTTACACCGAATTAAGCTCCTCAGATACGAAGTGCAGGAGTACTACGCTAACTTTAAGGTCACGCGCGACTTAATTGAATTGCGTAATTTATTGGAGTGCGCAGAGCTCATCGTACGATCAGCTTTAATGCGCCGTGAGAGCAGGGGACTGCATTACAGCCGTGACTACCCCGGTACTTGGGCTGTTTCTTATCCAACCATCCTGACGCCTCAAGCAGAGGGCGCAGAAAATACCAAAGAAACTTAATACATTTAAAGAGTGCCTTTTAACACCGCCTCTTTAATATGCTTGCTTAAGCGAGTTTGCCAACCCTTACCGCTCGCACGTAATTTTTCCAGAACATTAGAATCGAGTCTAAGACTAAGCATTTCCTTTGCATTCTTAATCGGTGGACGACCAACACCTCTTTTAATAAAGGCATCGCCGATATAGACGTGGGCATTTTGAAACCACTCTTCATCGACCTCCGGCACATCATCAGGGTCAACCCATTCTTCCTTGGTATTTTTTGATTTTTTACTCAACTGCTGTCCTCTTTTCTTTTACTGCTGGTCTAGCTGATTATTTTTTGTATAAAAACAACTGATAATCAACCGTAAGCCATTGTCGACTATAATGTTATAGCACTCAGTGCAATAGTTTAATATTTTGGTCATGAAGAAAATTGTCATGAAAACCAAAACATTTGACCGATGGGCGAAAAAAATTGTCAGCTCAACACAGCTGTGTAAAGCAGCAAGAGAGATTGAGCTCGAGTATTACGAGGCTGATTTAGGGGGAGGGGTATGCAAAAAGAGAATACCAATCTTAGGCCAAGGGAAGAGTGGAAGTATTCGTACGATTGTGGCAAAGAAAAATAGGGATGCAATTATTTTTATTGTTGGCAGAGAGAAGAGTGACTCAGGATCTGACTTTACTAATAAAGAGCAAACAGCTGCAATTATCCTTGCCAAGACATTTGAAAAAACTGATCGATATAAATTACAAGATTTAGTTGCTGCGGGGATATTAAAGGAGTTAATTTGCAATGATTAAAAAATTAAAAGCAGAAGAAAAAAGAGTGCTAGACGAGCTTTTAGAGATGGCAGAAGCCCTTGATGGCTGTGGCTTGTTAACTAAACATGACTTTGCCAAAATGAAGGCCTTGTGTCTGGAAAAGCCGCCGATCTTCACCCCAAGAAAGGTGACGAATATACGTATCCGTCAAGCCAAGATGAGCCAATCTATTTTTGCATCCCTCTTGAATGTGAGTGTTTCAACCGTTCAGAAGTGGGAGTCTCCTAGTTCTGGTAAGCACCCTAGCGGAGCTGCAGCAAAGTTACTTCAAGTGATAGAAGTTAGGGGAGTCCAGGCCCTACTATTTTAATTATTAGTTTGAAAGCGCTACAAAATTCGCATCGAAAAATCGACTGCATGAATATCCTTGGTCAACTTTCCAAGTGAAATACGATCAACACCAGTAGCAGCAATAGCACGCATCTGATCCAAATCAATGCCACCCGACGCCTCTAAAAGAGCGCGACCAGCTGTAAAGACCACAGCCTCTCTCATTTGATCGGTAGTGAAGTTGTCGATCAGAATGCTCTTAGCACCAGCGTCAATTGCTTGCGCTAATTCAGTCATATTCTCAACTTCTACCTGAATATCGACCCCTGAGTTCAAGGCTTGCGCTGCTTTGACTGCAGCGACAACACCACCAGCCGCAGCAATATGATTCTCTTTAATGAGGATGCCGTGCCAAAGAGCCAAACGTTGATTCTGGCCACCACCAACACGCACAGCGTATTTCTGGGCTTGGCGAAGGCCTGGAATCGTCTTGCGAGTATCGAGAACTGCGCAACCTTTAGGATTGGGGCTCACGCCGGCAATCGCATCGACATGATCACGTGCAATCGAAGCCGTCCAAGAAAGTGTCTGCAAGAAGTTAATACAAGGGCGTTCAGCAGACAGTAATGCGCGCGAGTCTGCCTCAATATCGCAGACTTTCGTATCAGGCTTCATCAAGTCACCCTCAGCATAATGCCAAGTCACTTTGGCGCGAGGGTCTAGTTTCTTCAAGGCGCCTTCAAACCAATCCACCCCACAAAGAACGGCTGCTTGACGCACGATGAGCTGCGCTTTAACTGGCTTACTGGGAACTAGCATGGCAGTCCAATCGCCCGTACCTATATCTTCCATCAGGGCATCATCAATGTTGCGTTGCCGAGCTTGCTCTAAAGTTTCGTTAGCTTCAAACATGAAAAATCAATCAATAAGTACAGCAAAAAAAGAAAAGAGAAAGAAATAAGGAAAAGAAATTAAGCAGCGCCGATATTTTTGACAAAGCCATGTTGGGCTTTAGCTAAAAGGTCAGGATGATTTTTTGTAAAGTCCAGCATGCGCTCAATACACACTAAAGCATCAGAGCGAGTTGGCTCAGGAACAAAGATCTCACCAGAGGCATTCTCGAGGCAATCCAAGATACCTTGTAAGCCATTCATGGCCATCCAAGGGCAGTGAGCACAACTCTTGCAAGTAGCGCTGTCACCAGCGGTTGGGGCCTCAATCAGTTTCTTTCCTGGAGCCAACTGACGCATGCGATGCAAGATACCTTTATCGGTAGCTACGATATATTCAGTAGCGCTACCTTCGACAACAGCCTTAATCATGGCTGAGGTGGAGCCTACGACATCGGCTAAATCCACCACAGCCTGAGGAGATTCCGGGTGCACCAAAATCATGGCATCAGGGTGGGCAGCCTTGAGCATACCTAATTCAACAGCCTTAAATTCATCATGAACGATGCAGGCACCGTTCCATAACAACATATCAGCACCAGTCTGTTCTTGGATGTATCGGCCTAAATGACGATCAGG
>CAJARE010000219.1 GCA_903944255.1 uncultured beta proteobacterium | reverse complement strand
CTTAGATTGCATTAAAGAGGCTAGATCATCAGCCTCATTAATTTCCTGAGAAATGAGCTTACATTTTTCGTAATAGAGCTTACCAATTTCCGTAGCGGTGACTCCGCGTGTGCTGCGATGCAGCAATAAAGTGCCTAAACGTTTTTCTAGACTGGCTACAAACTTAGTGGCGGTAGGCTGAGTAATGCCTAAGTCCTCAGCAGCCTTGCTAAATGAGCCTGTTTCAACAATTCGTACAAATAGAAATATGCCTTGAACGCGATCCATTGAGCTTTTTAATGGTTGTGATGCCCTATTTTTACACTATTCCATGGTGGAATACTAGATATAGATTTGTTGATCTTCTCAAAAAGCCCAAATTTCATGATCATTACGTCACAACAACATTGGGAGGCGAATCATGGCAAAAATGAAGGCAGCAATGGCAGCAGTTTTGGTGATGGAAAAAGAGGGCATTACTACTGCTTTCGGCGTTCCTGGTGCTGCAATTAATCCGCTCTATGCGCAACTTCGTGAACGTCAGTCCATTACTCATATTTTGGCGCGTCACGTTGAGGGTGCATCGCACATGGCCGAAGGCTATACACGTGCAAAGGCAGGCAATATTGGTGTCTGTATTGGTACTTCCGGTCCTGCAGGAACCGATATGATCACTGGCCTATATTCTGCAAGCGCTGATTCCATTCCAATTCTTTGTATTACTGGCCAAGCGCCACGCGCCCGTTTGTATAAGGAAGATTTCCAGGCTGTTGATATTGAGAGCATTGCTAAGCCTGTCACCAAGTGGGCTGTTACGGTTCGTGAACCAGGTTTAGTGCCACGTGTATTTCAGCAGGCGTTTCACATCATGCGCTCTGGACGTCCTGGTCCAGTGTTGATCGATTTACCAATTGATGTCCAGATGGCTGAGATTGAATTTGATATCGATACTTACGAGCCATTAGCGGTTTACAAACCTACTGCAAGCCGTAAGCAAATCGAAAAAGCAATTGAAATGTTGATGACTGCTGAAAAGCCATTGATTGTGGCTGGCGGCGGCGTGATTAATGCAGATGCTTCAAAGTTATTAGTGGAGTTTGCCGAGATAATGGGCATTCCAGTTATCCCAACCTTAATGGGCTGGGGATCGATTCCAGATGATCACCCCTTAATGGCAGGTATGGTCGGCTTACAAACCGCACATCGCTATGGTAACGCCACCATGTTAGCGAGCGATTTTGTATTAGGCATAGGCAATCGTTGGGCTAATCGTCATACTGGCTCAGTTGAGGTTTACACCAAAGGCCGTAAGTTTATTCACGTTGATGTTGAGCCTACACAAATTGGTAGAGTATTCACTCCTGATTATGGAATTGTTTCTGATGCCAAAGCAGCTCTGGAGTTATTTGTTCAAGTTGCAAAAGAGTGGAAGGCAAAAGGCAAGTTGAATAATTACGCTGATTGGGTAAGTCGTTGCCAAGAGCGTAAGAAACTCATGTTGCGTAAGACCGACTATGACAATGTTCCAGTGAAGCCGCAACGCGTTTATCAGGAAATGAACACTGCATTTGGTCGCGACACCATCTACGTCTCAACCATTGGTTTATCACAAATTGCTGGTGCGCAGTTCTTACATGTTTATGGCGATCGTCAATGGATTAATTGTGGGCAAGCTGGTCCATTAGGATGGACTATTCCGGCTGCTCTAGGAGTATTGGCTGCAGATCCAACTCGTACCGTTGTGGGTTTATCAGGCGATTACGACTTCCAGTTCTTAATTGAAGAGTTGGCTGTAGGCGCGCAATTTAAATTGCCATTAGTGATGGTTTTGGTGAACAACAGTTATCTTGGCTTAATTCGTCAGGCACAACGTGGTTTTGAGATGGACTACTGTGTACAGTTAGCCTTTGACAATATTAACGTGGACGATACAACTCTCAAGGGCTATGGCGTTGATCATGGCAAAGTAGTTGAAGGTTTAGGTTGCAAATTACTGCGTGTGAGCGATCCTGCCAAGATTAATGCTGCTTTAGTTGAAGCACAAAAGATGGCTAAACATTTCATGGTCCCAGTAGTGGTAGAGGTAATCTTAGAGAAGGTCACTAATATCGCTATGGGTATGGAGATTGACAATATCAATGAGTTTGAAGAAATTGATTGTCGTCATCCAGCCGGTCGTGAAGGCCTACAAATGGCAGGTCTCTTAGACTAATTTAGCCTCCCGTTTGTACCAGAGCCCAGATTAAAACCTGGGCTTTTTTTGGTGGGGAATTACAAGAGAAATTTTTTTATAATGTCAGTAATTTCTCACTAAAAAATCAGGTAGCAATTTCTAGAAGCTCTCATTAAGGTTTTCGGTTTGAGGGTCTTCTATGCAGAAATTTCCTGAGATTTTCAACCCTATTTTTAGTGAAAGGGTTTATTCAATCCTAAATTATGAAAATCCTTTTAGTAGATCAAATAATCTAGGCCATATTACTGCCAGTGGCCTAGTTATCCATAACAAAAAGGTATTGCTAATCTTTCATCCATTTATTAAGCGATGGTTTCAGCCAGGCGGTCATATTGATGATGGAGAGTCTCCAGTTGATGCTGCTATTCGTGAGGTATATGAAGAGACTGGGCTTATTTGCGTTTTAGATTCGGAAGATCCTGAGCCAATCGATATTGATGTCCATGAAATTCCGGAAAATCCCAAGAAGGGTGAGGATAGTCATTTGCATATCGATCTGCTTTATTGTCTAAGAGTCTCTCGTAAAGAGCAATCTGCTGAAGACATTGCTTGTGCTTGGATTCCTTTTGACCGGATTGAGAGTCATCGCATTAAACGGGCATTAGCAAAACTAAATTACGCCCCCAGCACCTCTAATAACTCTGTCTCAAGTTGAATTTGTAACTTAGGATTTTTGCTTAAGTTCATTGCGTCTAGCAATAGCACATCTTCTACTCGTTCTCCAAGCGTGTTAATGCGTGCGGTATGAATCGATACCTGATGCTTTGCCAATACTCTAGAGATCGTATAGAGCAGACCGGTCCGGTCGCTAGCTGACAATGCCAGCGTGTAGTATCTTCCACGATCATCGGGGACCATATGTACTCGTGGTTGAATGGGAAAAGTGCGAGATTGTCTAGAGAGGCGTCCCATACTAGGGTTGGGTAGTGGCCCAGCATTTGTCAATGCTGCTGATAATTCAAACTCGACCAATTGAATGATGTCACGATAACTTCCGCCTTCATCCACTAAGTTACTGCCTGAGATTTGGAAAGTATCTAAAGCATAGCCATGGCGAGTCGTATGAATTCGAGCATCCCAAATGGAGAATCCATGTCTTTCAAAATAGGCGCAGATTCTAGCAAAGAGATCTTCTTGGTCTTTTACATACACAGCAACTTGTAGTCCCTCGCCAATTGGTGAGAGGCGTGCGCTGACGATGGGCTGTTCGCTATTAACTTTATTAAAAAGGTGCCGTGTCAGCCAGGCAATATCCTCGGAGTCCTGTCTTAAAAAGAAGGCTACATCAAGTTGCTTCCAGAGATCCTCATAAGCATCATCCTGAATGCCATATAAACGCAATTTAGTCCGAGACTCTTCCTGGTGCTGTGCCAACTCTGAAGAAGCATCGGGTTTGGCTCCACCCAAGACTCGGAGTGTGGCGCGATAGAGGTCCTCTAGCAGTTTGCCCTTCCAGGCGTTCCATACCTTAGGGCTTGTGCCACGTACATCTGCCACGGTTAATAAATAGAGTGCAGTAAGGTGACGCTCATCACCTACTTTTTTAGCAAAGGCTCTGACCACATCTGGGTCGCTAATATCTTGTTTCTGTGCCGTCTGGCTCATATTAAGATGCTCTGCAACCAACCATACCAATAGTTCGGTATCTTTTTTATCTAAACCATGCTCTCTAGCAAACTTTCGCATCTCTGCTTTACCCAATTGGGAGTGATCACCGCCACGTCCTTTGGCAATGTCATGGAAAAGAGCTGCAATCACCAGTAGCCATGGCTTCTCAAAATGGGCAATCAAGCCGCTACAGAATGGAAATTCATGAGTATGCTCAATCACCATGAAGCGACGCACATTACGTAACACCATCAAAATATGTTGGTCGACCGTGTACACATGAAATAAGTCATGCTGCATCTGTCCAACGATTCTTCTGAAGACGGGTAAGTAGCGCCCTAGAACACTAGTGCGATTCATTAACTGAAATGCGCGGCTAACACCATCGGGTTGCTGAAGAATCTCAATAAAGAGAGCACGATTCAAGGGATTAGCGCGCCACTTACTATCCATTTTTTGGCGGGCGTTATAAAGGGCTCTAAAAATAGTGGCAGAAAGACTCTTTACATTAGATGTTTGTGCAAAAACTAAAAACGTTCGCAGTATTTGCTCGGGATGTTTTTGATAGAGCTGTGGATCAGTGATGTCCAGAACGCCCTGTCTTTCAATAAAGAATTCATTGCCTTCACCGGAAATGGGGTGAGTGGTTTTCGATTCTTGGGGAAATAGTAAAGCTTCAATATTTTGAAGAAGGACATCGTTTAACTGAGTCACTGCTTTAGCTGCCCAATAGTAGCGACGCATAAGCGCTTCGCTAGCCAGGCGGGGGTTATCTATTTCGATGCCCATGGAGGCAGCTAGCGCGGCTTGTAAGTCAAATGCCAGCACATCTTGCCTACGCCCTGCTAATAAATGCAAATTGGCACGCAAGGTTTCTAAAAAACGTTGATTGCGATTCAGTTCAGTTAATTCACGATAAGTTACAAGGCCAGCTTGATTTAAATCTTTAAAGGTATTGCCAAGTAGCGCAGCTTTACTTACCCATGAAATCACTTGTAAATCGCGTAGACCCCCAGGGCTTTCTTTGCAATTAGGCTCAAGAGAATAGGGAGTATCTTGATATTTATAATGACGTTGGATTTGTTCAGCTTGTTTTGCTTGAAAAAAAGTCTTAGGGTCTAAGGATGATTCAAAGATTTTTGCAAATTCTTTAAAGAGTTGCCTCTTGCCGCAGATTAAGCGAGACTCCAGCAGAGAGGTTCTTACAGTGATGTCTTGTTCTGCCTCGGAGATACATTCTGAAACGGTTCTGACGGAAGAGCCAATTTCGAGACCGGTATCCCAACACTGAGCAACAAATTGCTCAATTCTTTTAGATAGTGCTTCTATTTGCTGGGGATCTTCCGGAAGCAATATCAAAATATCAATATCAGAGTATGGAAATAAAGCCCCCCTACCAAAACCGCCCACCGCAACGAGTGCAGCATCATTATTTAGGCCGCAACTATCCCACAAAAGACTTAGGTGTTCATCACTCAGTTTGCTTAATTGCTTGGTCAGTTTGCCAATGACTTGAGTTTTTTTAAACTCACTGTAGGCTATTTCTCGTGCAGCTCGAAGGCTAGCTGCATCTTTGATTTCGCCAGTGGCCTGAGACATGCTCATTGGTTTAGGCGTTAGCTAATGTAGGTCTAAACGAGAGGTCCTTGACGCAATCAGGTGCAGGGTTACTTCCTTTAGACCATGTTAAGACTTCAACGCCAGTGGAGGTTACCAGTAAAGTATGTTCCCACTGCGCTGACAAACTTCGATCTTTCGTTTTCACTGTCCATTGATCAGGCATTGTCCTGATTTCGCGACGGCCTGCATTAATCATTGGCTCAATCGTAAATGTCATACCAGTAACTAATTTTTCACCGGTACCGGGGCGGCCATAATGCAAAATTTGAGGATCTTGGTGAAATACTTTTCCAATGCCGTGACCACAGTATTCCCGCACAACTGAATAGCCTGCTTTTTCAGCATGAGTTTGAATCACGTGCCCAATATCACCTAAAGATGCTCCCGGTTTTACTTGTGCAATACCAAGCCACATGCATTCAAAAGTAACTTGTGTAAGCCGTTTGGCTAGGACAGAGACTTCGCCAACCATAAACATCCGGCTTGTATCACCGTAATATCCGTCAGGCGTTATCACCGTGATATCTAAATTGACGACATCTCCATTTTTCAGAATCTTTTCACCAGGGATTCCATGACAAATGACATCGTTAACCGAGGTACAAATGGAAGCAGGAAATGGTGGATAGCCTGGCGGTTGATAATTGAGTGGGGCAGGAATTGTTTTTTGAACATCGCGCATGTACTCATGACAAATACGATCTAATTCTGCTGTACTGACTCCCGCTTTAATCAATGGGCCTACATGATCCAAAACTTCGCTGGCAAGGCGACCCGCCTCACGCATCCCTAAGATGTCTTTTTCTGCAGTAAATACACTATTCATTCCTTGATTATCAACGACTTGCTGATATTTAACAGTCTATAAGTGCCTAAAATTTAGGCACTATAGCTCTTTTATCCACTCCAGCGCTAGTTAGGGGACCTTTCCCTAGGCTTGCAAGAGGAGGAGGCTTAGCTAGGCCCTTGATATTTAAAGTATAATTTCTGCCTCAGGTCTATTTTGGGCCTGAAATCGCGAGTTGGGCCTTCCAGGGTGGCGCTTTTTAGCGCAGCTAGGACCCAACTTTAGAACTAACCCTTAGGAGAAGTTATGTCAGTAACGATGCGTCAAATGCTGGAAGCCGGTTGCCATTTTGGTCACCAAACCCGCTTCTGGTCCCCAAAGATGGCCCCTTATATATTCGGTCATCGCAATAAGATCCACATCATCAACTTGGAAAAAACATTGCCAATGTTTCAGGACGCCCTGAAAGTTGCAAAACAAGTTGCTGCTAATCGTGGCACGATTTTATTTGTTGGTACTAAGCGTCAATCACGCGAGATCATTGCTGAAGAAGCAACACGTGCTGGTATGCCTTACATTGACAGCCGTTGGTTAGGCGGCACGCTGACTAACTTCAAAACTGTTAAAGGCTCCCTCAAGCGTTTGAAGGATATGGAAATTGCTAAAGAAGCCGGCGACTGGGAAAAGCTTTCCAAGAAAGAAGCTTTGACGAATGACCGTGATCTCGATAAATTGCAAAAAGCGCTTGGTGGTATCAAAGATTTGAACGGCGTTCCTGATGCTATTTTTGTTGTGGACGTTGGTTATCATAAGATTGCTATTACCGAAGCGAACAAATTAGGTATTCCAGTCATTGCAGTGGTGGATACCAACCACTCACCAGAAGGTATTGATTACATTATTCCTGGTAACGATGACTCTAGTAAGGCAGTAACTCTCTATGCTCGTGGTATTGCTGATGCGATTCTTGAAGGTAAGGCAAATGCAGTGCAGGAAGTATTGACTGCAGTTAAAGAGGGTGAAGAAGAGTTTGTTGAAGAAGGGAAAGCTGAATAATGGCTGCTATTACCGCTGCAATGGTTGGTGAGTTACGTGCCAAAACTGATGCTCCGATGATGGAGTGCAAAAAAGCTTTAACTGAGGCGGCTGGTGATATGGCCAAAGCAGAAGAAATTCTGCGTGTCAAGCTAG
>CAJARE010000218.1 GCA_903944255.1 uncultured beta proteobacterium | reverse complement strand
GCTGGTATGGTTTTCTCATGAGAAGGGCTAATCAATGAAGTCCTTTGATCTTGGGGCACTCATACCTAATCCCGGTGATCACTAAAACAACTAATCTATGGGATCATTAAAGCAAGGCATTAGCTCAAATAATGAGCTAATTGTGAATTATCTCCCAATATCGACCCCCCCTTATTTTTCAATAAGAGCCACTTACAAAGGTGAGATTGCTTATGGCTGGGGGCTTATTATCTGAGTATGTGATGGGCCATTAACATAGAGTACGATGACTTATGTCCGATATATATGATCTAACCCAAAAACTAATTAAATTTAGAGATGAGCGAGATTGGGAGCAGTTCCACAATCCCAAAGATCTTGCCATCGCCCTATCAATCGAAGCGTCAGAACTCTTAGAGGTTTTCTTATGGAAGTCAGCTGCCGACGCTGATGTACTGAAGATAAAGGAGGAGTTGGCTGATGTTTTGGCATATGCATTGTTGTTAGCTGTGTCTTGTGATTTGGATGTGCGTACGATAGTAGAGGACAAAATTGAGAGGAATGAGCAAAAATACCCTGTAGCAATATCAAAGGGTTCCGCTAAAAAATATAATCAAATTTAGCCTTTGATTAAGAGCATATTCTCAAAGTAAGCTTTGGTTTCTAGGTCTGTGCAAAAAATATAACAACCCTTCATCCCTCGAGTCATTAACGTCCTATATGTATTTTTTATTATTTCATCAGCCTTAGCTTTTGCAAGGATCGGACTTTCTTTTAATAGTTTTTTAAAGCCATTTAATGATTTATCAGTCTTTGCTCTGGCGCCAGGCATTGTTATGACCTTGCCATTTCGTACTATAAGGTCCGGACCAATTATGACCCCAATATAGTCAACCTCTAAGCCCTGGCAGGTATGAATACAGCCAACTTCTGTTACAGAGTTTGGGGCCTGAATCCAAAGAGAGCCATCTGTATTTAAGTTCCACTTCATTTCAAAATTAAATTCTGAGAAAGTGATATCAAAAGAGGAGGGATCATTTCTGCTGATCCAGTTCCAACAATAACCTGCAACTAGCCTAGCCTTATTATCGATCTTATTCTTTTCGAAGATCAATTCTTGTAGTTTTTTGGGGTCTGAAAATATTCTAAAATCGTAATCCAAACCTTCTAGTGAAAAGTTTGCAGTCTCTCTGATGTCCAAAATCTTATCTAACCAAGATAAATAACCATTGGAGCCATTACATCTAAATTGAGATTCCAAAGTAAGATGATGTATCTTTGCTTTTGAGGCGCATGTCCACTTTTCTATTTCTTCTTTACTGCCAATATCGCTGAATGTAACTTTTTGGTCTTCATCAATGAAAAAGACTGATAGTGGCGCAGCCTCAATTATTTCTTTTATTTGATTTTCACCAAGATTTTTGAATATCCCTGATTTTTCATTAAGTCGATGTGCTTCATCAACTAAGAGAACATCAAATGAATTTTTATCAATAGAATGGTAGGCGCCGGATCCAGTGAATAAATTTGAGATTGCTGATTTCTTCATACTACCAGTTAGCTTAGCTTCGTACACTGCTCTTGGCGCTGCATTCTTTGTCACATACTGTGCCACAAGCTCTTGATCTTTAATAAGATGAACTAAAAGATTAATGGCAACAACAGACTTACCAGTTCCTGGGCCGCCTTGAACTATTAATACATTTTTATTTATGGCGGTGGAGCTTTTCGCTAAATTTAAAACAGTCTCATATACTATTTTTTGCTCATCTAGCATGATGAACTCGAGGTTACCCGCAATCATATTCTTGAGGCTATCTGCAAGACTTTTGGATGGCTTTATTTTTCCATTATCAATACGAAACATTAAGTTTGAATGATCGCCAAGCTTAACAAATTTTTTAATGAACTCTTTTAGTTTTTGTTTCTCATGCTTACCCTTTAAAAATACGGGCGCTTTATCGAGATAATCTTGATAAAAAGCGTTTCTAATAACTGCATCTTCGCTGTAATTATGTAGATAGGCGCATGGCGTTAATGTGATCCCCTCGCTGTAGACGGTCTCATTCAATTGATTTAATAATTCACCGTAGGACCATGCTTGATATGATGGGTGACTTGTTTCGACATGACCATGCTGAAAGCGTGTTTTAACAATGGCGTCTTTATTAGTGAGCTCACAGGATTCCCATTGTTTTAATTCAATGATAATTACCTGATCTTCTTTGATGGAATTTTGACCAGTTAGTATGAAATCTACTCGTTTTGCAGTTTGGGGGATGGTGAATTCAATGCTGACGCCAGCATCATTGGGTATTTCCGTATCGTCTAGGACAGCACCCATAAAGCGCATTGACTCTTGCCATGAACGAACTTCATTTCTGGAAACACGCTTACCAGTTTTTAGCTTATATGTTTCTTCAATGATTTCATGTATTTCATTAGATAGTAGGTTGTGAAGAAACCTTTCTTTATTCGCCTGGTAAATAATCATTAGATTATTCCTGCATCCTTAGGTTGAACGGATAATGGAAAGACGCCGAAAAAGTTCAGCAGTCATACTTTGCTTAAGAAGCCATGTAACTTCTATAGGACGCTCCCCATTAAATTCATTTAGAACCACTTCACCGAGGGCTACAAATGCACAATCACTGTTCTCCCTAACAAATAAGAAAAAGCGCCATCCATTTCCATTGATACTCTCTATATATCGTTGACCTGTTTTGTTGCTTGGGGATGCTCTATTTTGGGTTTGCCAATGAAAAAGGTTAGGGCTAATTGCATAATCATGATACTGAACGCTTTCATGAAACCCTTTACTTTTATCAAGAGTAACAAACATCATTTCCGTTTTAATGTTCTCTAATAAAAGGCAGCCCTCCCTAAAGTCTGGCCTAATCTTTGCATTTCGATAGCCCACCGCAGTCAGGATGTCAGATCTAGTGTAACGATTATGTAAAGAGATGGGCCAATATGCAGGGGCGTCTTGAAATTGGGCATATGCCTTACCAGATTGATTAATCTGCCACTCAATTAGTTCAATTAACTCCTCTTTAACGGCAGGGTGAGCGCTTAAATCATCTAAAAATTGACTCGGACTAACTGTACCAGAGGTAATCATTTGATAGGCAAGCATTTGAATACGAGTGGCATCAATCTTTTCATTTTGGATTGCATATTTCCATGCCTTAAGTAATTCTCTATCATCAACATAAAGTAGGCTGCCCAGTCTCTTGGAAAGCACATTCTCATTAATACCGGGTGGGGGGGTAGGAAGACCTATCCTACGTTTAAATTCTACCCAGGAATGATTTCCGCTATAAATATCTTCAATCTCTATTTGATTTTCAATTAGGAAATTTTTTAACTTGATTTGATCATGTGATTTAGTTGATGCCCAGGCAGCTAGTTCAGCAGTTAATCGTCTAGCATTTAACTTCAGAGATTTCTTAAGGCTATCAAGAACGCGAGAACGAGACACTTTATCAAACTGTATGTGACATCCTGGAGGTAGCAAACCAAATCCCACTTCAACTGATTCCTTAATGCCTTTTCTAGTTTGGCCTGTTAGGGACCTAAATAAAATATCAAACCTAAATTCTTCGGCATAGTTACCAATAAAATCAAGCACAAGACAACATTCTTTTCCTGGATTTAACCGAAGCCCTCGACCAATTTGCTGTTGAAATAAGACGGGACTTTGAGTTGGACGAAGTAAAAGAAGGGTATTAATTTCAGGAATATCTACACCCTCATTAAATAGATCACAAGTAAAAATAATTTTTATAAGGCCTGAAGTTAACTCTTTAATGATTGTGTTACGCTGAAGTTCAGATTGTTCGCCAGTAAGTGATTTAGATGGTATATGACGGCTATTAAAAAATTGAGCCATGAATTCGGCATGTTTTACGCTGACACAAAATCCAATTGACTTTAATTCAGTGATATTTGACGAGTACCTTTCAACTGCTTGATATACAGCAAGAGCACGCATTTCATTTGATGAGATGATATTACTTAGTTGGCTATCTACATTTAGCTGCCGCCAATTTATTGACCGCAAATCAGTATCATCATGCGTAGCATAGTATTCAAATGGAGCTAGTAGTTGCTGATCTAAAGCGTCCCATAAGCGCAGCGACACTGCCGGCGATCCATCCGGTCTTGAGTCAAAATATTTGCCAATAGGTATCCCATCTGTTCTTTCAGGGGTAGCTGTTAAGCCTAGTAATATTTTGGGTTTAATTGAAGATGCAAACTTGTCAAATGATTGGGCTGGTAAATGATGAGCTTCGTCAATAATCACCATTAGCCAATAATTTTGGCCTAGCTTGGCAATTAGGTCTCGACCATTAATAGTGTTAATAGTTGCAAATAGGTGTCCATATTGGGATGGTTCATTATTACCATCCATTAATTCACCAAAATTAGAATCACGAAGTATTTGTCTAAAAGTGCTAATTGCTTGCTTCAGAATTTGTATTCTGTGTGCTACAAATAATAATTTTGGTTGCCCACCTTCCTGTCTGCAGATCCTTTCATAATCGAATGCTGCAACAACAGTTTTGCCAGTTCCTGTTGCTGCAACTACAAGATTCCTATTTCTATTTTGATCTCGCTCAGACTGAAGTCGATCCAGCATTTCCTGTTGATAAAATTTCGGCTTTAATTCGAACCAGGTCTGATTTGCAATAATTTCAACATTAAACGCGCCATTATTAGCGTATTTCTGCTCATGCAGTGCTTTATTTAAAGCATCCCGGTGGTTTTCATTGTGTGGGTCATATTTTTGAAATTCAGGATCATTCCATAGCGTTTCAAAATGTGCCTCTGCATTTTGATATACCTGATTACTTGTTGCTTGCGCAATTTTTATTGTCCACTCAATTCCGCTAACTAAAGCTGACTCGGATAAATTTGCACTGCCTATGTATGCCGTTCCGAAGCCGGTTGACCTTTTAAAAATCCAAGCCTTAGCATGCAAGCGTGTTCTGCGCCCATCTAGTGAAATTTTTAATTCAACATTAGGTAATTCAGCTAATGCATTCACTGCCCTCGCATCGGTAGCGCCAATATAAGTGGTAGTGATGATTCGAAATTTAGTTTTAGAGCTGCCCTGCGCGTCAATTGAGGTGATGTTTTTGAGGATGTCGTATATTTTTCGAACTCCGCTCCAAGTTATAAAGCTAACCAAAATATCTACAGTGTCTACAGCTTGTAGTTCACTAATTAATTCTGTAAGTAGGGCGGGCTCAGATTTAGAAGAGCTAAATAACCAAGAGTTTCTTAATCCTGTAATCGGGAAAATACCCGGTAAATTTGGAGCATGGATTGATCTTAGTAATTGTGGGGGGCTCGCGATCGAATCTAGCTCATCCTCGGCTTTTGAAATAAGCCTAGCTTGCTTTAATATTTCTGATATTAGTTTCAGCTCACTTTTTGCTTTTTCTGTTTCGTTTTCTTCTTTGCTTGAGATTTGATCTAGTAATTCAGGTATTCGAGATACTAATTCTGAAATCAGATAGTTACGACTATTTTCTGCGGATGGTAGATCGATGCTTGCGCGCCCTTGACGCTTCAATTCGGCAACTTCATCAATTTCATTGTCATAAAGCAGACGATCGTATAGTCCAAATTTAAGTTTTGGCATTAGTCTTTTCCAGTCCACCTTAAATCGCTCAAATACGTCGGCTTCAGACTCACATAATGACCAGGCCTTATCCATCCAGCGCCATGACCCTCAATTGCCGCACCATACCCCCACCTAGCAATAGACGTGCTGGTTTGTAAATTTGCAGCAACGCCTACTTGCTCGCCAATTTCCATGATCGCTTCAGAGTTCTTATTAGATCTCTCCAGCCAATTCTCAAGATGCTCCTTGGCGGCCAAGGTATCTGATTTACTTCTATTGCAGGTAGGGCACGCTAATACAAAGTTATGCATTAAATCTCTTGGGTATAGCGAGAAGGGTATAAAGTGGTCTACATCTGTTTGAGTGAGACCCTTGTTACAGTAGAAACACTTTGCCCCATAAAGATTCTTAAGACTTTTCCCAATAAGCGCAAGGGTTTTTCTGGAAGTTTCAAATAAGAAGCCCTCAAGATCATCGTTTGCCCCAAGAATAGGAATGTTCTTCCTATTTAGTTTTATAAAATCAATCCACCGATTCCTAGCTAATTGCTGAATAAGGGGCTGGAATTGCCTTAAGCAATAAGCAACCCCTATTTTTAGTGTGAGAGAGCTGGTGTTGCGCTCATACAAGAAAGGAAGGGCTCCACCACCCACATTCTGTAGGTAGTTAATAGGTTGCTTAGCAACAGTCCCAGCAACTGCCGTTACCAGTTTTTTGTACTCCTTTGATTCCTTGGCTGCATTAGGTGAGTTGAAGCTGTTTTGGCCTCTAAACAATTGAATCGCTTTAATAATGGCAGCTTGAGTGCCATGATTTTGAAAAAGCACTCCGCTTTCATTTGCTTTTGATGTTTTATAGGGCGTAGCTTGTTGCCAATAAAGCTCGATAAATCTCTCTGCGATTTGCCTATTACTTAATTCAAGTTTGGAGTCATCGTCTGTGCCATGCTCAACTGATAAATCAGCTAAAGAAATTAAGAGCGCATATTTATAAGTAGAGCTAAAGTCGCTCTCATTAAAGAGTCTTTGGATCTTGCTCAAGAATGCCAGTTGCTCTTGGGCTGTCGGAGTTGAGCTCATCCCCAGTACTTAGCCTTCCCTGGAATAACCCACCTCACACCGCCTCTAGGGTCTTCTTGGTCGCCTTTGTATCTGGGGATGAGGTGTAGGTGTAGGTGAGGTACTGTTTGCCCTGCTATGG
>CAJARE010000217.1 GCA_903944255.1 uncultured beta proteobacterium | reverse complement strand
TGGGATGTATTTAGCGAGCCAAATGCTCCAAAAATGGATTTCATTATTACTGTTTGCGATAACGCTGCAGGGGAGGTTTGTCCTTTTTGGCCTGGCCAACCAGTCAATGCGCATTGGGGTTTTCCAGATCCTTCACAAGTCTCGGGCACCGATATCGAGAAGAGAGCAGCATTTAATCAAGTGATGAACGGCCTAAAAAAACGCATTGATATTTTGGCATCCATGCCCCTAGATAAGCTTGACTCAATGAGTCTCAAAGAGATTCATACCAAGTCATGAACACGTTAACTAAAAAACTCTCTTTTCTTGATCGCTATCTAACGATATGGATTTTTACTGCCATGGCCATTGGAATAGGTCTAGGCTACTTTTATCCTGGTGTCGAAGGGCTCATTAATCGCTTTCAAGTAGGTACGACCAATATTCCTATTGCAGTTGGTCTCATATTGATGATGTATCCACCGTTTGCAAAAGTGCGTTATGAAGATTTGCCTGATGTCTTTAAAGAGAAAAGAATATTTGGCATTTCTCTACTCATGAATTGGATCATTGCGCCGACATTGATGTTCTTTTTAGCCATCACGTTTGTCCCAGATCGCCCAGAATACATGGCAGGCTTAATATTAATAGGTATTGCGCCATGTATTGCTATGGTGATTATCTGGAATGATCTTGCTAAGGGCTCTACTGAATATGCTGCAGGCTTGATAGCATTTAATGCTCTCTTTCAAGTACTGTTCTTTAGTATCTATGCTTACTTTTTCCTCACAGTGTTGCCGCCGTACTTTGGCTTAACTGGATTAGAGATCAGCGTTAGCATGGGGCAGATTGCTCAGAGTGTATTGATCTATCTTGGTGTACCCTGCATTGCTGGTATTTTGACTAGAGTAGTGATGCTCAAGTTTGTGTCTAAAGAGTGGTACCACGAGCATTTTGTTCCGCGCATCGGTAAGATCACCTTAATTTCATTGCTGTTTACTATCGTAGTGATGTTTAGCCTCAAGGGTAATTTAATCTTGAGTCTGCCGATGGATGTAGTGACCATTGCTATTCCGTTGCTCATTTTCTTCCTTGTGATGTTTTTGTTAACCTTTTGGGTCACTGGGAAGATGGGGATTGATTACAAGCGCTGCTGCACTTTGTCATTTACAGCATCAAGCAATAACTTTGAATTGGCAATTGCTGTTGCAATAGCGGTCTTTGGGATTAATTCTGGTGCCGCTTTTGCAGCAGTGATAGGGCCCCTGGTAGAAGTGCCAATCATGATTGGCCTGGTAACGATTGCTCTCTGGATTAAAGAACGTTACTACGCTCGGTAAGGTCTTACTAAGCTTTCGAGCCCATAAGCGTCATTGTGAGCTCGAAGCTGATCAATATTTTCTCGTAAGATTTTGACTTCTTTGCACTTCAGAGCCTTTAACTTTTTACGACTCATGCCGTAGGTGTCCACTAAATAGCGGATTCTGGAAAGGCATATTTGCATCCGAATAATCCAATAGATTGCAAATATGCCCGGAGCAAAGAGCAGTATCAGTAAGCTCACGCGTAAAAGATTACTTCACTAACAAAACAGCCTGCTTTGCCGCTGAAGATACTTTTTGTGCAACGGATCCCATTAAAGCATCTAATATGCCTGTCCTGCCTTTAGAGCCCATCACAATCAAATCAAACTTTTCTTTGTTGGCAAGAGTGATGATTTCTTCGGCAACATTACCGCGCCTAATAACCATATTGTGATTCACGCTAGCAGCGTCCAAAGCTTTTTGGGCGGGCTTTAACTCTTTTTCACTGACTTCGCGCAGGTAGTCATCCACCACGCTTTTGGCTACAAATTGCTTGACATGCCCTAGTCCGATGTCATCGTGGATGCTCACTAAGGTTACGGAGCACTTGCTACGGAGATCTTTTGCAAGCTTTGCAACATACTTTGCAGCATTGAGAGATGATTTTGAGCCATCTACTGGTAGTAATATTTTCATATAGCCTTTCAAATGAGAGTGAGCTAAAAAATCATTATTTTTATAATGAAAGAACTTTTAATTTTAGCCCAGAAATAGGGTATTCCCATGTTTAGTCTCTAAAAATGATGCTCTCTAAAAAGATTTAAATTAGCGAAAAGCTGCTTGCCTGAGCCTTATGCCAATAGAGCTCATAGACTCTTGATAGATGGAGTGATTCATCCACTATATCTTCTTTTAAAAGCTGACCTGCAGGCATTTCAGGAAGTAGGAAAGAAAGCAGGCGGACCTCATTTGCGCTGATGCGCCTCACAATATGTGGCGCATCGATTTCACCAGGGTGACGTAATCCTGCTGCCTCTACTAATTCTTTTAAGGCTCTGAGGGTCTCATGGTGGAAATTGAAAACCCGTTCAGCTTTATTGGGAACTACCAAGGCTTTCTGACGCAAGGGATCTTGTGTGGTGACGCCTGTAGGGCAAAAGCCAGTATTACAAACTTGTGCCTGAATACAGCCAATCGAGAACATAAATCCCCTGGCACTATTACACCAGTCAGCACCCAGAGCAAATGCAACAGCCATATCAAAGGAGCTAATAATTTTTCCTGAACAGCCAATCTTAATCTGATCGCGTAAATTCACACCCACTAAGGTGTTGTGTACTAAGCGCAATCCTTCTTGCAATGGAGTGCCGACGTGATTGGTGAATTCAACAGGGGACGCTCCTGTTCCGCCTTCAGATCCATCCACCACAATAAAATCGGGATAAATATTGGTTTTTAACATTGCCTTGACAATGCCAAACCATTCCCATGGATGGCCAATGCATAATTTAAAGCCTACAGGCTTACCATCAGATAGATCTCGCAAGCGCTGAACAAAGTGCATTAATTCTAGGGGGCTAGAAAATTCACTATGTGAGGCAGGGGAGATGCAGGCTACGCCTTCAGGTACTCCCCGCGCAGCAGCAATCTCTGCCGTTACTTTCTTGCCAGGTAAGATGCCACCGTGACCTGGCTTAGCTCCCTGACTTAATTTGATCTCGATCATTTTGACTTGAGGATCTAGGGCGTTCTCGGCATATTTTTCTGCATTAAAACTGCCATCTTGATTACGACAACCAAAGTAGCCAGAACCAATTTCCCAAATTAAGTCACCGCCATGAACACGGTGATAACGGGAGATCGAGCCTTCTCCAGTGTCATGGGCAAATCGTCCTTTTTTAGCACCCAAATTCAGAGCCATCACAGCATTTGCACTCAGAGAGCCAAAACTCATGGCTGAGATATTGAAAATGCTGGCGTTATAGGGCTGCTTACAATCTTTGCCGCCTATCATGATTCTAAAATCATGGCTAGCCAATTTAGTGGGGGCCAAGGATTGATTAATCCATTGGTATCCAGGCGCCATGACATCTAGGGTAGTGCCAAACGGAATTGAGTCAGGAACTGCTTTAGCACGTGAATAGACCAGCGTTCTTTGTTCTCGAGAGAAAGGTGTTTGGTCGTTATCACCTTCGATAAAGTATTGCCGAATTTCTGGGCGGATATATTCCAAGAGGAAGCGTAAATGCCCAATGATTGGGTAATTACGGAGTATCGACATTCTGGTCTGGAATAGATCGTAAATTCCAAGTGCTGATAAGAAAGTAAATAAAATAAAGAGTTGCCAAACATTCTCATGCAACTCTGATGCAATCAAGCTTGCAACAGATCCTGCAATACATAGTGCAAATGGGGTATACCGAATTGGAAAAATACTACTTGTTTTACTATTCATAGATCCTCACCATAGCTGAGAAGTATAAGCCTCCTAGGCTTAGGGTTAATTGCGGGATAATCCTCTAATAGACATTGGGCGAGCGTATTGAATGAAAGTGAATTCTGAGGGTGTTTCTTCTTCGAGGGTATATCTCCCTGCAGGTAGAAGCCATACCAATTTACTGGAGTTTTTTATAGCGAACTTTCCTCATATTGAGGCAAATGAATGGCAGGCGCGCTTTACAGAGGGTCTAGTGATGACCTCAGATGGTGAAGTAGTTGCTGCCAATGATCCTTATCAGGCCAATATTCACCTGCTGTATTTCAGGCGCCTTAATAGAGAGCCCGAGATTCCTTTTGAAGAGACAATCCTGTTTCAAGACCAACATATATTAGTAGCTGATAAACCCCATTTCTTACCAGTGACGCCAAGCGGCCTATACCTCCATCAGACCTTGCTCAACCGTTTAAAGAAAAAAACAGGTATACAGACTCTGAGCCCTATTCACCGGATCGATCGAGATACTGCTGGGCTGGTCGTATTTTCAGTAAACCCAAAAGAGCGCGCTCAATACCAGAATTTATTTAGGGATAGGGTAGTTAAAAAAATCTATGAGGCGATTGCGCCGTATTCAGAGACCCTTCAAAAAAATCTTCCCATGACATATCGAAGTCGTCTCGAAGAGTCAGAGCATTTTCTCCAGATGCAGGAAGTCAATGGTGAGCCTAACACCGATACTTATATAGAGCTGATTGAGCAAATAAATTCTTGGGCAAGATATCGTTTGAGTCCTAAGAGTGGTAAGAAGCATCAATTACGCTGCCATCTCAATGCGCTCAATATACCCATCAAAAACGATCAGATCTATCCGGTGCTGACTCCATATCAAGAATATGACTTGGATCTCTCAAAACCATTGCAATTACTGGCAAAAGAAATCCATTTCGATGACCCTATTACAAAAGAGCCTAGAGCCTTCATCAGTCAAATGAAAATTGCTTAAGTAAAGCACTTCAGTATGAGACTTAAAGGCGACTATCTAGACATCATTTGATTTAAATCAATGATTAAGGAGATCCTCTCTCTAAAAGAGAGTATGGTTAAACCTTCATCATCATTAACATAGGATAGCAATGTCATTAAATCACGCAGTCATTTGGATTGACCATCAAGAAGCTCATGTCATGTTTTTGAGTGAAGCGGCCAGTGAGGCTGAAGTCATTAGAAGCAAATCTTCTCATCAACATTTGCATCATAAGGGTGGCGCAGTAGGAAGCGGTAGACTTAAGTTAGATGAAAAATATTTACATTCGGTTATCAATGCAGTCAATGAATCAAAAGAAATCTTAGTTTTAGGACCTGGTTCAGCAAAGCTAGAACTCATCAAGCACGCACATCATCACGATGCTAAGATTGCTGCCAATATTGTTGGTGTGGAAAGTATTGACCATCCTAGCGATAAAGAAATTTTGGCTTATGCCAGAAAGTTTTTCTATAAAGCGGATCAAATGCTATGAGTGAACCCTTAGATGCCAATGGATTGCCAGGGCATGACTATTTTCTAGATGCAGTCAATCATATTGATCAGGCGGTGTCTGATAGTACGATTCCGGCAAGTGCAGCCAAGGGGATTGTTTATAGTCTGGTAGAAACTCTTGGATCGATGGTAGGTGACCCCGATCTACCAGCGCATCTGAAATCTGGATATATGGGTGCCTTGGATCTTGCGGTGGAGTTAGAGGCAAAACTCTCTAAATTACGCTAGTACTTCAGATAGGGGTAACTATGCTTATCCCTTTTCTGTAGCCTCCTCTCCTCTCTATTTATTGATGATAATAGGTTCCTTTATGGAACCTATTATGCTATAATGGACCCAAGCTCAAAAATAGGAGGGTAATATGTCTATCAACGTCAAGCTATCTGAGGCATTAGTAGAGCAAGCCAAGGTCTATGGTCATATTGAGCATCGCTCAGTGCCTAAGCAGATTGAGTACTGGTCACAGATCGGCAAGATTGCCCAAGAAAATCCGGACTTACCCTTTTCCATGATTCGTGAGATCTTGATTGCAGATCAAGAGCCCGTTATCGGCGAATACGTATTTAGTTGATGCGTTTACTAGTTACCGCCTCGTTTGTTAAGGCCATAAAAAAACTTCATCCTTCACAAAAAACAGAATTAGATGCTGCAGTAAAGGCGATTAGCTCAAGCCCATCTATCGGAGAGTCTAAGGCTGGGGATTTATTTGGAGTTCGGGTTTACAAATTCAAACTGTCGCAGCAACTATGCTTGCTGGCCTATCGAATTTTGGATGAAGAGAGCATCAAGCTTTTGACCTTTGGGCCTCATGAGAACTTCTATCGTGACTTGAAGCGGCAGGGTGAATGAAGACATGCACAATATCAAAAAGAAAAGATTAGCAGTTGCCCCCATGATGGAGTGGACAGATCGCCATTGCCGCTCATTTCATCGCACGCTGACTAAAGAAGCTGTTCTCTATACAGAAATGGTCACTACAGGTGCATTAATACACGGGGACGTTCCTCGTCATTTGGATTACTCGCAAGATCAACACACAGTGGTATTGCAATTGGGTGGATCTGAACCAAGTGATTTAGCTAAAGCAGCGGAGCTGGCGCAGCAATGGGGATACGATGAGATTGATCTCAATTGTGGCTGCCCCTCGGAACGTGTTCAACGCGGATCATTTGGTGCATGCCTGATGGCTGAACCCAATTTAGTGGCGGATTGTGTAAAAGCAATGAGAGGCGCAGTCGATATTCCGATTTCAGTAAAACATCGACTTGGCTTAGATTCGATGGATGCTGCCAGCTCAGAAAAGGATTATCAATTTGCACTGGATTTCATCTTAGCTGTGGCAGATGCGGGAGCAAGTCAGGTAACGATACATGCTCGCAATGCAGT
>CAJARE010000216.1 GCA_903944255.1 uncultured beta proteobacterium | reverse complement strand
CTATCCTGGCAACAACTGGGTTTATTGCTTTGTTGATGTACCTCAAGCCTATTAAACAAGAGGCAAAAGCTAAAAAGAAATTACAGGGGCAAAAATGAATCAGGACTTTCTCATTCAAATAGGTACTATTTTAGATTCAAAATACGTTCTGACAGAAGATACAGATAAGGCCCCCTATCTTACTGACTGGCGTAATCGCTTTACAGGTAAGGCCATAGCCGTCCTGCTACCCTCAACCACTGCAGAGGTTGCTGCCATAGTAAAGCTCTGTGCCAATACCAAAACCGCTATCGTGCCTCAAGGAGGGAATACTGGTTTATGTGGAGGCGCTACGCCTGATCAGAGTGGTCAGCAAGTCATCCTTAATTTAAGGCGCATGAATCAGATACGTGAAGTCGACGTAGCTAATCAAACAATCAGTGTAGAGGCCGGATGTATTTTACAAACCATTCAGGAAAAAGCTGCTGATCAAGGCTTCTTATTTCCCCTTAGTCTTGGCGCTGAAGGCAGTTGCATGATTGGGGGCAATCTGGCAACCAATGCAGGTGGCACGAACGTGCTACGTTATGGAAGTACCCGTGACTTATGTCTTGGCTTGGAGGTCGTTACAGCCAATGGGGAAATATGGAATGGTATGAAGGGTCTGCGCAAAGACAATACTGGTTATGACCTTCGAGACTTATATGTTGGCTCCGAAGGAACCCTGGGAATTATTACTGCCGCTGTAATGAGGTTGTATCCTTTGCCGATTTCTCAATGGACGACTCTAGTCGCTACCCAAAATATTGGTTCGACGATTAATTTATTGAACTTATTTCAACAGCGGGCTGCTTCACTACTCACTGGATTTGAAATGATGACTAAAGAATCATTAGCTCTCATCGACAAACATTTTCCACAGATGGCTAACCCATTAAAAGGAAACCCTCCTTTTACGATTTTGATCGAGCTTTCTGATCATGAAAGTGAGGACCATGTTAAACAGCTTCTAGAATCTGTATTGGAGGAAGCACTTGAGTCTGAGCTCATTTCTGATGCAGTCATTGCAAGCAATCTCAGTCAAGCCAATAGCTTTTGGCATATGCGCGAGCACATCACCCTAGCTCAAGCTCAAGAAGGTGCTAATTTAAAACATGACATTACTATCCCACTTTCTTCGCTTGATCGCTTTATTAGCGAAACCGACGCCCTGATCAAAGCAAAGTACCCAGGAGTCAGAATTATCAATTTTGGTCATTTAGGGGATGGCAATCTCCATTACAACGTTGCCCCTCCAGAGGGCGAGGATTTCAAAGCTTTTAATGCCGCTAATGAGAAGCCAGTTCATGAGCTCATTTATAGCCAGGTAGAGCGCTGTAATGGGTCAATTTCAGCAGAGCATGGGATTGGACAGCTTAAGCTTGATGAATTAAGGGCCCATAAAGGAGAGGTAGCCCATGAGCTAATGAAAAGCATCAAAAAGGCTCTAGACCCTCAAAATATCCTTAATCCCCACAAAGTCCTCCCTATTTCAAGGTGAATCAGCAATTATTTATAGATTTTTTGTAATTCTTGTCATCTCAGCCTAATTCAGCGGCGTTGTATGTCCATGGAGGTGACAAATATGTCAACAAGATTAAAGCGTTGGGCCCGGGCAATTCAGCAAATCGATCTATCAAAGCAGGTAGATCCTGAGGTAGCTATTGGCTATTTGGACAGTAAATACCGCGATATTGCTTGGCGTTACATTCGCATTTTAGGCTTTGAACGTACCATTAGCTTCATGGCCAGTAACAACTTCCATCCAGAATAAACTTTCAATAGCCCTCTTAAATAACTGATTTATATCAGTATTTGAGCTTATTTAGCGCTTGATACTGGGCTTGCTGTCTTTTCAGCCGTCATCCTTAAAACACCCCCTCCCTAAAAAACTCATTTTGAAGTAGTTCCGACTACTTTAGACAAGTGATGACCCCCAACAATGAGAACTAAGGGGCATTAATTGTGATCCATAAAAAAGCGGCTACAACTGTCACAATCACTTGAAACAGCTATAAAGAAATCGTAGGATAAAAGGGTAATTGAAATACCTACCAATACTACTTTGTGGAGAAAAAATGAGTCAAAAGAAACTAGTCAAAGACTTAATGAAGAAGTTAGATAAATTAGAATCTGAGCGCGAAAAGCTTATTGATAAGCTATCTAAGGCATTAGATAAGTTAGATAAAAAGGAAGAAAAAAAAGCTGCTATAAAAAAACCTGCCGCTAAGAAAGTAGCAGTTAAGAAAATACCGGCCAAGAAGGTAGTCAGAAAAAGGACTGCCGTTAAGAAAACAGCAGTTAAAAATACGGTTACAACGCCTGCCCCAGTAGTCACTACTTAATCACTGCATGGGGAAAAGATTAAAATCTACTATCCACGTAGACGACTATGATGCTCAGATAAGGCTTTTGCAAATTGAGCTCGTAAAGCTTCAGCGCCAAATTATTTCAAGCCAATCACGTTTATTAATCATTCTTGAGGGTCGTGACACAGCTGGAAAAGATGGCACTATTAAGAATATCGTGGCTCACCTAAGTCCCCGAGAGACTCGTGTGGTAGCCCTTAGCAAACCTACTGAGCGTGAAGATGGGGAATGGTATTTTCAACGCTATGTAGCCGAACTTCCAACTTCGGGTGAAATCGTTATCTTTAACCGTAGTTGGTATAACCGTGCTGGTGTTGAAAAGGTTATGGGGTTTTGTACTGAGATCCAATATCAACAGTTCATGGATACCGTAAATGAATTTGAAAGCTTAATTATTGGTTCTGGAATTGAGTTGATCAAATATTATTTAGATATCAATAAAGAAGAGCAAGCTGCTCGCCTAGAGTCACGGAAAACCGACCCCTTAAAGCAATGGAAAATTAGCCCTATAGATGAGCAAGCACAAAAGAAGTGGAAGGAATACAGCTTAGCTCGAAATGCGATGCTCCAAAAAACAAGTTCAAAACTTGCTCCATGGATAGTGATTGATGCCAATAATAAGAAGTTAACCCATTTAAATCTCATAAGGGATCTCCTATCAAGAATAGATTATCCCGATAGAGAAAAGAAGCTTTTAGTGGTAAATCCAGAAGTGGTAATGCCCTGCCCTCCACTTGCCAAAAAAATGCCTGATTTAGCCCCGTAAATATTGTTTATTTAAAGAATGTGATAGCTTCACTAATCAGCTCATCTGGCAATTCTTCTGGGATGTAATGGCCGCAAGGTACAGTCCTTCCAGAAACATTTTTGGCAACTTTCTGCCAGTCTTCAAGCGGTTTAAAGCATTTGTTTACCAAACCATGCTCTCCCCATA
Organism: uncultured beta proteobacterium; assembly: GCA_903944255.1. Lineage (GTDB taxonomy): Bacteria > Pseudomonadota > Gammaproteobacteria > Burkholderiales > Burkholderiaceae > Polynucleobacter. Next base: position 4,149 of record CAJARE010000216.1, on the reverse strand, counting down.
ACACTCTTAAAGGCATTTCTAAGCTTTTTCCTGCCTGACGGTCTTCTCGGTCATGAACAAGATCAATGGATGCTGCGGCACGGTAGTCTTCACACATTGCATGCATACTTTGTGGATTGCTGGCACCCGCCAAATACTCAGCCCAGTTTTCAGCAGAAAAAATACCCATTCCAGCATGCCTACCCATATGATTTTTTAACCAGAACTCTGGGTTAGCCCCAATCAGGGTTTCCGGGATGGGTTCTGGTTGTATCAAGAAAAACCAGTGCCAATAACCTCTAGCAAATTCCATGCTGGTGTTCTCATACATGGATAAGGTGGGAGAAATATCTAAGACCATCAAACGCAAAACGCTGTCTGGAAAATCTGCCGCCAATCGATGTGATACACGCCCACCGCGATCATGCCCCAATAAGAAAAATTGATGATGCCCAAGCTCTTTCATCAAAGCATGCTGATCTGCCGCCATAGATCTTTTGGAATAACTCGAATGATCACTTTTCCCGTGCGGCTTGGAAGATTCGCCATAGCCACGAAGATCTGCTGCAATCACTGTGAAGTGTTTAGCTAAAAAAGGTGCTGTTTCATGCCATATAGCCTTTGTTTGAGGAAAGCCATGCAATAACAGTAAAGGAGGACCTTTGCCGCCAACTTGGCAGGCAATTTCTATAGGGCCATCTTCAGATGCAATAACAATTTTTTGTTGTTCAAATCCTGGAAATACAAGAGCCATAATGATTCCGAGAAAATATTGCCCTATCTAGATGCCAGCGCCTGAATCTGTGCAACCGTAAGATAGCCTTTATTGTCAGTATCGATATCGCTAAAATGGTCGTAGACCCTTGGCATACAGCCCTTTGCTTCTTGTTTGGTAAGCTTGCCATCCCGATTCTTATCGCAGCTTGCAAAACGATCTGCTATCTCTTTATTGCGCACTGAATTATCTGCTTGCACTAATGAGCATATAGATAATCCAAGCGCAATATAAACAAGATTTTTAGTTATTAAGGACATAGACTCTATTTAGCCGAAGTTTCCAAGGCAACGCTTACTGCCTTTTTAGCCATGGCAATGAAAGAGTCTACAGAACCAGAGGCTGTTCTAAAAGATTCTCCTTGAATAGTGACTAAGCCCATTCCAATAACTTCATTAGTTCTGCTGTCTGTAATTTTATTTTCAACTACCAATGCAGGAGTCTTAGCATTTACGCCCCCTGCAAACGCAGCAGCATTTGTAGCCAATCCAATTGGAGTAAAGTTCCACGGCTTCAGATAATCATTAGAAACTTCGGCGCCAGTAATTCCAACGCTGACTCTAACAACCCCAGGTCCAGGCTGTGTGACAATTTTAAGATTGCCACGAGCATTTACAGATTCCACCATGGAGGCCTGTAATGTCGCTTTAGCTTTAGCAATAGATTCTGCGCTAACGTCTTTCGTAGCGCTTTGATTCAAATAAATGGGATCTAATATCACGGCAGTATAGGTTGCGGGATTAATACCATCCTTGCGATAACGCCAAATTCTAGTATCAGATGCAGTGGTATATGTTGGCACTAGTAGTGAATAGTTGGGTAAAAAACCAGATCTTGGCATGGACTCTGAAGCCAATTTCGGTGTATTACTACAAGCAGCAATTAAGCAAACAGTAGCGGTGACTGCTGCAAATAAACTCATTTTTTTCATTTTTTTAATCCTATTTAAAGTATCAAGGTGTATTGAGCAAGTACTATGTCGACTATCATATAGCCGAAAGATGATTAGAGGTTCATTATTCCATTCGGTTTAGTGTTGATGCGCCAGTCTTTTGATGGAATTCCTGAGTTAATCCCTAGAGAAGCTAAGAAATGGCTCGCACCATTCTAGTGCTCTATTTAACAAGAAGTAAATCGAGGCAGGAATGGGCAATTATGCTTAAAGGGGCTCCCTACCGAGCTAAAAAAACGCTAGATCCTCTGTCATCACAGAGGAGCAACCCCTAATTCATTACCCAAGATCAGATGAAATATTAAAGTCGCTTACCAGTGATGACATTATCGTTATAGGACCTACTTTTATAAATGCCCTTGATCTCATTGTTATTGACATCCATTTTTACAAAATGTGCGCTCTTATTTCGATCAAGGTATGTGAAGCTTAAAGTTGAACCATCTATTCTAGGATTTAGAAGGGGTTGCGACTCATTACCAATTTGAAGAGTGCCGCCAATTTTTTGATAGTGTTGAGAAAGTTTTAAAGTTGTCCTAGCTGGCTCCATTCCGGAAATGACCCATTCTCCCGCCACTTGAGCAGGAACGACCCAATAGTAGGCTTTAGCAGGCGTATCAATTTCAACATCAGCCTCCCAATCGCCCATATTAAATGCGTGCGATGTGACTCGCGTACCGGGTTTCATTTTTAATATGGTGGGACGTAAAGCAATATTAAGATCGGGCAATAAATACATAGTAATAACGGTTGCCTTACTAAAATCTTCTTTGAAGATATCGCCATTAATAATCTTTACACGATCACTCACTCCAGAGCGGTCAGCATTTCGTTGGGCTAATTTTGCCATTTCTGGATTAAATTCAATTCCAATTGCGCGCGCGCCAAAATCTTTTGCAGCTGCAATTGCAATTCTGCCATCACCAGAGCCTAGGTCATAGACTAAATCGTTGGAAGTCACCTTTGCAGTTTTTAGCATGTTGGCAAGTAATTCATTGCCTGTTGGTACCCAAACTACGTCTTTACCCTCTTGACCAATTCGAGGATTATATTTATCGTCGCCGCCGTCGACATAGCTTTGGGCAAAAGTATTTAGAGCCAAAGAGGTACTGAAAATAACAAACCAAACTTTAAAATGCTTCATAGAATTTCCATAAAAAGAATGTAGTAGGATGAATTTTTATATATTACAGGACTAACAATTACATAATAAAATAATTTATGCTGGTCTGCCTAACATCATTCATAGCTCTTAAAGCCAGTGATGGTTTCTTGAATATACAATCACTTTAATGCCTTGGGGCATATAAAACATAGATTTAGACTATCATGGCCATGCCAATAAGGCATGTAGACAGAAACACTTAATTTAAGCAACCATCAAACAGTACTGAAATTTTAGTAATTAATTATGGCTATTTTAAAAAATCTTGTAGACGAATCTATCCTGATTTCCCAAAAAAATATTGGCCATTATGAGCAAAATGCTGTTTCATATGATCAGGGTACGCAAGATCATGATGTCAGTCAAAATATCGATGCTTTAATAAGAGCAATTAAAGCTAAGCCACCATTTCAAATTCTTGATTTTGGATGCGGCCCAGGAAGAGACCTGCAAACCTTAGCCAAACTTGGTCATGCTGCAATTGGTCTTGAAGGCAGCCAAAAAGCTGCTCAAATAGCCAGCTCGAAAAGTGGTTGCAAAGTCTTGGTACAAGATTTTTTTAACTTAAACCTACCAGAGAGTACTTTTGATGGTATTTTTGCTAATGCTTCGCTATTTCATATCCCAAATAAGCTATTACCAAAAGTTCTAGGTCAGTTATGGACATGCTTAAAACCAAATGGCATTCTGTTTAGCTCAAATCCTCGTGGTAATAACCAAGAAAGTTGGTACGGAGATCGCTTTGGCTCATATCACGATCTAGAAGGCTGGAGATCTTTTATGACAAATGCAAAGTTCACCGAGATTGAATATTACTATAGGCCAAGTGGTCTCCCGTTTGAACAGCAGCCTTGGCTAGCAAGTGTTTGGAAAAAAGTAATACTTTAAGCATTCATCGTAATCCGAGTTCGAATATAGAAAGCTGTCTATAAGCTAATCTATTCGAATCTATTATCTTAATAAGTTGGAGCCTTTGGTATGCATCCATTTTTTATAAAACATTCCTTCAGCTCACTAATAATCATAGACACGCCAACTGATTGCTAAACCAATTGAACTCCAGAAGAAAGTTTCTTTGTACCTTCAGTTTTTATTATTTAAATTGGGCAGAACAAGCCCGCGCACAAGGAATACATATGGATTTCACTAACTCTAATACGATGCGTGATTGTTGGATCATAAATGATGGTGTGATGGGTGGTGTCTCTCAATCTAGTCTTCGTCAAGATGCACAGGGTATGTTTTTTGAAGGCATGGTATCGCTTGAAAATAACGGTG
>CAJARE010000215.1 GCA_903944255.1 uncultured beta proteobacterium | reverse complement strand
TGGGCTAGATGCCATTTAGCGGGACTAGCATCTTCCATAGACTGGGCTTGACAGTCTTCTGCATTCAGATTGAGGATGAGATCTGTTGAGTACTTTCTAGAGAGATGAAATTGTTCTAGCAATTCATCTGCTGAAAGTGGTTGAAATGAAGTTTTATTGAGCATAGATCACTGCAAAATAGTCTTTTGGATCTTTCCAGATTTGGGTCTTTTCAAAGCCCGCATTTTTCAATAATTGCGTGATAGATTCAATAGTGTACTTGTGAGAATTCTCAGTGTGAATCAGCTCACCCCTTTTAAATACCCTGGAATGGCCTGGCCATGAAACTGTCAAATCCTCCATTGCCTCTAGATAAAGCTCAACTCTCTTTTCTGCATGATTAATTTTGACTTTATGACTAAATTGATCAACCTTAAAATTAGAGCCCAAATGGGTATTAATCGATCTGAGAATATTGAGATTGAAAGCGGCCGTAACCTTTAGAGGATCATCGTATGCCGCCTTCAGAATGGAGTCTTCTTTCATCAAGTCAACGCCAATCAGTAATCCACCATCTTTGGCCTGATGCTTGATTTGGCTCAGGAGCCCAAATGCTTCTGAGTTTGAAAAATTCCCAATGCTAGACCCAGGATAAAAAAAGGTTCGCTTGCTTGTAGTAATGGAATTGGGAATGATGATTTGCTTAGAAAAATCCATGCCAATACTTTGCATATGAATATGCGGATATTTCCCTTTCAGCTTGGTTAATGCATCTTCTAGGTATTCAACTGAAAAGTCGATCGCAATATAGCTTGATGGCTTGAGAGAATTAAAAAAAGATTCTGCTTTTTGACAATTTCCAGCGCCCAAATCAATGAGGGTACCACCAGTACCTACTGCATCAGTAATCTGTTCTTGGTAGTGGGTGAAAATATTTTTTTCAGTATTGCTTGGGTAGTATTCAGGTAATAAGGTAATTGCTGTAAAGAGATGAGATCCCAAAGGATCATATAAAAACTTGGGAGAAATCCAGGCGCTATCGGCCAGCAAACCCATTTCGATCTCTGGAGCAAAGTCATGGTCTATTACAGGGGCATCTTCGAGAGTAATGTGGATTTGCATTAATTTTGTATGGCGATATTCGCTTTAAAGTAGACAGTCTTTATACAGCATAAAGATGAGATTTGCTTTATGCTAAATCCAATAAGGAGATGCTATGAAAGCAATTTGGAATAATGAAGTGTTGGCTAATTCAAACGATACTATTGTGGTGGAGGGAAATCATTACTTTCCGCCCTCAAGCTTAAATGTGCAGTTTTTTAAAAAGTCTGAAAAGCACACAGTTTGCTCCTGGAAAGGTACCGCTAGTTATTACGACATAGAGGTTAATGGCCAATCGAATAAAGATGCAGCCTGGTACTATCCTGAGCCCAAATCAGCTGCAAATAACATTGCTGGATTTATTGCCTTTTGGAAGGGCGTACAAGTTACTGACTAATTTGCGGCTACAGACATTAAAAGAGAATTAGTCATGATGATCTGTTGCTAAAAAATTATCCGTAAACTCTCCGCAGAGAGTGTGCAGCTACTCCATCTTTCAGGGCCTGGCGAACCGGAATTGCAATTAAATCAATACTCTTTTGAATGGCTAGGCGCTCTAAAAATATGGGAGTTCTTTTTCCAATCATGGGGTATACCCAGTCTGGAAGATTGATAAAACCAGCCTTACTAATCAACTTTACAAAAGGCTTTGACTTTAAGTCACTTGGAAAGTCATCTAAAAGTTGAATGATGCTTTGGGTACGCTCCCCATAGTGAAGCTCTGGAAAATAAGATTGAATTGCTGCTTGTGTGCCTTGCAGGGTATCCGGTAGATTTTGGGCGCCAAGCATTTCACCTAAAATCTTCATTTCTTTGAAGTATTGATCCTGCTCTTGTCTAGTCAGTTTTGGGTACCGATAGTTTTGGTAGGCTTCAAGAAAGCTAAAGGTTTCAGTCAGATGGACCCAGGCCAATAGATGAGGATCAGTTGCAATGTAAGGCTTCCCAAACTCATCTTTACCCTGGATGTGCTGATGAATTTTATTCACCTTATGAATAATGTCATGAGCCATTTGATGAGATCCATAAGTTGTTGCAGCAATAAAGTAGGCGGTTCTACCTAATCTGCCTTTGAGATCCTTTCTAAAACTTGAATGGTCCCAGACTCCTGCTAATGCTTGGGGGTGTAGGGCTTGAAGCACTAAAGAACTAATACCCCCGATCATCATCGAGATAAAGTCAGCATGAACCTTCCAGGCGATCGACTCTGGGCCAAATAAGCCTCGGTCTCCCTTGGGGCTGAGGAATGCTACTGGTGGTCCGCCACTTCCGCCCACCATTTCTCGAATCGTTTTACGAATCAACTCATCAAGCATAGGATTAATGCATCATGAGACTTCTTAAATCATCATCTTCAATAATTTCAGAAATGAGATCCAGCCTAATTCGAGGATTCTTTTGTGCCAGTAAATGGTTTTTTTGCAATAGGGATATTGGCAAAAGTTCAGCAAGACGATTCGATACCCAGCCACAATCATTTACTTTGAAAGGCTTTTTAAACAGCGCTTCACCTAATAAATCCTCACTTTGAATCACTGAAATAATCTCATCTAATAATTGGGCTACTTTTTGATGTTCTTGAGGAATGGGAATATGAGGGTCTTTTTCTAAAAGTTCAATGTCGCCAATCCAAAGCCCATTCGATTCTTGGGTACTGCTCAATAACTTAAAGCGCTGCGTCCCAAACGATTTAGTCATATATAAGGCAGGCTGAACAGGATCGAAGTCCTCGATCAGTGCAAGAGTGCCGATATTTGAAAAAGTTACTGCAGAGCTCTCATGATCGGTATCTAGATTTTTAATAATACTAATAACGCCAAACTCTGTTTTTTCACGAAGGCATTGCTTGATCATGTCAAGGTAGCGCGCTTCAAAAATTTTGAGGGCGATTACGCCATCTGGGAAAAGCACCGTACCTAAGGGGAATAAAGGTATTTTTTGTGTTGTGGTGTTTGATTGATTCATTCTTTCAATGTAATGGATTTACATCATTTTTGCTGATTGCACCTTAAGCATTTGTTATCTTTATCCCTTATCGTCATTTTTAATCCTTCAAGCTTGCTCGTCAGGCCAATTGCCCCCACCACACCACACACCAGCACCAGCTGTCACACGCACCAACTGTCTTCGGTTCTTCTGCCAGTGAAGCAGTTGCTGTTGCTGCGTTAGCGGAGAGGGTGCTGGCAGACCACTGCAAAAGCCAGGAGGCACGTGATGGGGTG
>CAJARE010000214.1 GCA_903944255.1 uncultured beta proteobacterium | reverse complement strand
TCCAGGGAGTGGCGAAAGCTACACAAACCGGAATCCTTTGGTCCCAGGTTCAAGTCCTGGTGGGCCCACCAGAAAAGCAAACCCTCATCAGTAATGATGGGGGTTTTGTCTTTTAAGTGTTACTTAAAGTAACGCTGGGCATGCTGAAAAGTGTGTAGGCAAACTTTACACGTTTCTATAGTGATGCCGATAGATTGTGGTCTTTAGGGGCTAGATTTAAAATTGCGGCTAACCGATTACATACCATACGAACGTAGGGTACTATTTTTTATAGTGGTAATGTATCTTTCTATTGTTAAAGTATTTTATAAAAATAAATACCTTATCAAAATATGAGTCTAGACAATCCGTTGGCATAGCCTTATTTACCTAAAGTAATTCTTATAAAAATTCTATTCCTTTGACCTATTTTTTAGGCACATTGTTTGGGGTTTTTTTTAACCCTTAATTAAGTCTTGATGTCATCTATACCGTTAAGAGTTTTGATAGTTTGTGGGACACGTCCTGAGATTATTAAATTAGCGCCTGTATATCATTTCCTTCGCACTCAAAATTGGTGTGAGGTGAAGTGGTTGCATACAGGTCAACATCAAGAAATGGCTGATCAAATTCTGGATTGTTTCGACATTACGCCAGATATTATTTTATCCAGGGAAGGAAGCTTACTTTCACAATTTAGCATTGGGTGTAGGCGGCAATTAGATGCAGTGATGGAATCCTCGAAATGGAGTGCTGTGATTGTTCAAGGGGATACTGAAAGCGCTTTTCTTGGCGGCTTATCGGCTTTTTATCAACACATACCTATAGCCCATGTCGAAGCAGGATTAAGAACATATGACTTATCTAGACCATTCCCAGAAGAAGGTTTACGGCAAATGTTATCTCGTATTACCCACTTTCACTTTCCACCTACTGAAGGTGGACGACTTGCCTTAATTCGTGAGGCGATTCCAGAGAATAGTATTTTCATTACGGGTAATACGGTAGTTGATGCGCAAAAATGGGTAATCGAAAAATATCAAATTCATAAACAAGAATCCCAGTATAAAAATATCCTCGTCACAATGCATCGACGTGAAAATTGGGGTAGCGATATTGAAGAGGCATGCACAGCCATTGCTAGTCTTGCGAAGAAACATCCTGATCTCAATGTGCTTTTTCCAGTCCATTTAAATCCAGTTGTAAAGAATTCAGTCGATCCTATCTTAGGTGGTTTATCTAATGTTTCCCTGGTCAATCCTTTGGGTTACCTAGAGATGCAGCAAGCAATTGCTAATGCGTGGCTGATCCTCACCGATTCAGGTGGCATACAAGAAGAGGCGCCAACCTTTCATGTGCCGGTATTGGTGCTAAGAAAAGAAACAGAAAGACCTGAAGCTGTTCAGGCTGGTTGTGCCAAGATTATTGGAACGAGTGGTGAGGCCATTATTCATGAGGTCGAGTCTCTCTTGAGTAATGCAGCTCTATATGAGGCCATGAAACCGCTCAGCAATCCCTTTGGAGATGGTCGTGCTAGTGAGCGTATTGCTCAAACTCTTCAGCGCATCTAAGTTAATTTTATGTATTGGATTGACATAGTTGCGAGCTATCTGTTTGTTCTGAAGTACATTGCTATTGTAGTTGCTGTCATCATCTCTATTAGTAGTATCGACGACCTCATTATTGACTTTGTATATTGGGGACGTCGCCTGATTCGCGCGCTCACAATCTATCGTCAGCATCCACGTATGTTGTACTCCGCTTTATTTGATGCTCCAGAAAAACCCCTCGCCATTATGGTGCCCGCGTGGCAGGAGACCGGCGTCATTGGCAAGATGGCTGAGTTGGCAGCCATCACGCTGGATTATGAGAATTACCATATCTTTGTGGGAACTTACCCAAATGATCCAGACACCCAATTAGATGTGGATAAGGTCTGCGCTATCTTTCCCAATGTACATAAGGTGGTATGCGCGCGACCAGGGCCTACAAGTAAGGCGGATTGCTTAAATAATGTATTAGATGCCATTCTGCAGTTTGAATTGCAAGCAAGTTTAGAGTTCTCTGGCTGTATTTTGCATGACTCTGAAGATGTGCTTTCCCCATTGGAGCTACGCTTATTTAACTATCTTCTCCCGAAGAAAGATTTGATTCAAATTCCAGTATATCCATTTGAAAGAAGCTGGAAAAACTTTACTTGTATGCACTATCTAGATGAATTTGCAGAGTTGCATGGCAAAGACGTAGTAGTGAGAGAGGCGTTAGCGGGACAAGTGCCAAGTGCAGGAGTAGGCACCTGTTTTAGCCGTAAGGCAGTACTGGCATTGCTGGAGGAGGGTGATGGTATTGCGTTCGATGCACAAAGTTTGACGGAGGACTATGACATCGGCTTTCGCTTGAAAGCCAAAGGCTTGAATGAAATCTTTGTTCGCTTTCCAGTCATCCTGGATGATTCAGCAGCTGCCCGAAAGAAGCTTCTGGTCGGGCAAAGTATTCGAGAGTCGAATGTGATATGTGTTCGAGAATATTTTCCAGACACCATCGCTACTGCCATTAGACAAAAATCACGCTGGATTACAGGCATTGTTTTTCAAGGTTATAAAACACATCACTGGACGAGCAGCCCCATTTTGAATTACTTTTTATGGCGAGATCGAAAGGGCGCAATTACCAATTTCATTAGCTTTATTGCCACCATCATCTTGATTCAATTAATTTTGCTTTGGCTGTATCAAAATTTTTGGCCTGGTGCATACCATTTCCTATCCATTTTTGAATCTAGCGAATGGTTGATGGGCTTTTTGTGGTTGAATTTCTTTTTGATGATGAATCGTATTGCTCAGAGAATATTTTTTGTGACGTCCTATTACGGATTATTTGAGGGTTTGCTTTCGGTCCCTCGATTATTTTGGGGGAACTACATCAATTTTATGGCTAATTGGAAAGCTGTGAAACAGGTTATGGCACATGGCGATGTTCGCCGTATTGCCTGGGATAAGACCACGCATGACTTTCCAACCATTGGCCTAGAGAATGCTGAGCGCAAGAAATTAGGGCAGATTTTGATAGATCGAGGTGTGATTACTAGTGATCAGCTCAATACAGTCTTAATGCACAAGCAGACCGGCATGAAGATTGGTAGTGCATTGGTGCATGAAGGTATTTTGACTTCAATTGAATTGGCTGATGCACTGGCAATTCAGGCGGGTGTCTCCGCTGAATCATTCGATCCTTATGCCATTCCCAAAGATCTGATAGAGATGATTCCCCCTGCAATTGCCTTGCATTACGCAATATTACCTATTCGATTAGAAGACTCTGGCTTGGTTGTTGCTAGTGAGTCTGCCTTAGATCCCATATCGCTTGCAGCCATTAGTAGAAAATTACACCGTCAAATCTTGTACATCATGGTGCCTAAGGGGCAGGTCACTATTGGCCTAAGAAAATGGTACGCTCGTAATAAATCGGCTGACCCTCGTCAAGTACTTGATGATGCCTTGAGTTCAGGCAAGATTAAGCCTAATCAAGCAGGGGAAATTTGGCAATTTTATGTATCAAGGCAGCTATTGTTAGCGGAGATCTTGCAATCTCTAGGGCATATTAATGAGGCTGCATTGAGAGCATTACTATTACAACATTCAGTTACCAACTTATATTTGGGTGATTTTTTAGTAGATAAAAATATTATCTCTAGAGAGACTCTCGATAAGGCGCTTGAGCTCCAGCGCAAACTTCAACCTGATATGGCGCAATTAATTGCATCTGGTCTTCCATTGAAGGGTGCAAGATCATGAGATGGATTTTGATATTAAGTTTCCTCTTTTGTATAAATAATGCTTGTGCGCAGAAGCAGAATAAAATTGATTTTGGCCCCGATGTAAGTTCATACCAAAAATTTCTGATTTATCCCCATATCGATAAAGGCTTGAGTTCCTTGGAGGACGGGAATATGAGTAGGGCGATTGATGAGTTCTTATGGGCTCGTAAAAAGGCGCCTAAGAGTCCAGTCACGGCCTTATATCTTGCTAATGCCTATATTCAGGATGACGATTTCCCTAAGGCGAAAGATATTCTAGAGCAGCAGTTAGCCATGACCCCAGAGAATCGGCAGATTCGTATTAGGCTATCTAATACCTTGATTTTGGAAAAAGACTATTTAGCTGCAGCAGAATCCCTGAAGGAAGAGCTACGTATTAACGCAAATAATCTGATTGCCAAGGAAAAACTCAAGATCGTTAGCCAAGAGCTTGCCAATGAAGAGATACAACGCTTAAAAATACTTCAAGAGGAAGATCCGGCTCAATTTTTAGAAGAGCTGAAAGATAAAAGATATCGTTTTGCAAATGCCTTCGAAGAAAGAAATTGGATTAATCTATTAATCACCGATTTTGTAAAGCAGCCTGAATTACTCCTGAGCTATCAGCCGGAGTTTGAGTCGAATCGGATCTATCAAGCAGAAAAGGTATTGCAAAAGCTGCTCATATCCGGACGTCAAGCTGAGGCGGACATCTATATTGGAGCATTACCAAGTGCCATTAAAAATAACCCTATCTTTATAGACCACTTAAGTTATCAATTACTCAATGAGAATGGTGAACACCAGGCAGTTAAATTGCTTGTGGATAGCTTCCCATTTAGAGGTGCTAGTGAACCCCTAAAGATAGAGTTAATGAATCGCTTGATAACACTGGTAGAGCGTCACAATGATGCAATTAATGGTATTCCTGCAAAGTTCAGTGTTCCTCTTAATACCCCGGCATTACGATCACTTCAGGTTCGTTTGTTGTCGATCCTGAAGGATTGCCCAGATATTCGCAAAGTTCTTGGGGATCATTCCGCTTTTTATAAGTCAGAAGATTGGAGTCGTCTTGGGTATTGTTATGGCGATAAGTTTCCGGGTCTAGGGGTTTATGCCTTTGAGCGCGCAGAGGGGCTTGCACCAGGTCCTGATAGAGAGCGGGCAGTAGCTTATCAATCTTTTACTGCTAAGAACTATCTGCGGGCAATAACTGCCTGGAATTCCATACCACTGGCTTCTATTACTGATGCTGATGCTCTCAGTGCTGCAACTACAGCGCAGTCCCTTGGAGATCTTAGGGAATTAAATAAGTGGCTTCAAATTTATGCTGATAAAAAGGGTGCAAAGAATGACCGCTACTGGTGGTTATCGGCACAAACAAAATTGAAATCAGATCCAAAAGTAGCTCTTGAGGATTTGTATCGCGCTGCCAGTCTTCAGCCATCAGTGACCTACTATTCTCAGATTGCCTCAGTACTAATGGAGTTGGGTAAGGTTGATGAAGCCATCGTTTATTTTGATAAAGCCCTATTACTTAATCCCTATGACAGTGTGACCCAGGCATCCTTAGGGTATGCCTATTATCGGCAAGGTAAATACCAACGTGCGAAGCAGTTTCTGACAGCTTCTCTCAAAGCTCGGCCCGATGATGAGGAGTTGGTAAAGCAGCTAGCTTATATAAATCAAAAGCTAGGAAACAATCAACAAGCCATTCGATATGCCGAAGAGGCAATCGATAGTTTTAATCGCTATAGTCTGGCAGAGAAGACTGCAGAGATCAACAGTCAGCAATTTGGCATGAGAAGAATGCATGAGGACTTAGAGCGTCGCTGGTCTTTTACTGCAGATGCCATGAGTGGTAACCAAGTGACTGCAGCCCCCAATGTGGGGCAGCCCGGTAGCAATTATCGTAGTTACTCTCAGGCAGAAGCTGCTTATCGTCTAGGTGATCCTGCTGTAGATAATGGCAAAACACTGTCTGCTTACACCCGTATTTTTGCTGGGGGAGGACTGAACAACTCTGCAGCCCCTATCTATGCCCCCATGATTGCGGGCGGTTTGCGTTGGAAGCCTCTATCTGATTATGTTATTAATTTAGCGGTCGAAGAGCAAACTCCTTTAGATCGAGGTCAATATACCCAGACATCGATGATGCTACGTGCAAGTGCTTCCTTTTTAAATTCGGGTAAATATAGTGATGATTGGCATCCAAATGGTCCTGGTTGGATAGCGCAAAATTTGTATTTAGATGCTGCCCACTATCTTTCAACATCAGTCACATCTCTGGTCTCGGATTACCGTGTCAGCTATCACCATAAGATTGAAGAGGGGCAAACAATTGAGCCCTATGTGCATGTGCAGTGGAGTAGTCTGAATCAAGCCAATGGAGTGGATGAACGTGTTGGGGTGGGGGCTCGTTGGAATATTTGGCAGGGTCAAACTAAATACAATGCCTATCCAAGCAAAATTTTAGTGGGATTGGAATATCAATATGCCTTCAAGACCTACTTAAATGATAAGAGCGCTATTTTATTGAGCCTAGGGGGTCGTTGGTGATGCGCATTCTGATTACACTTCTGTTCTGCTTTCTTTCTAGCCTGAGTCATGCAGGTGGGATAGACGGCATCATCTTTCAGCCACGAGAAGCTGATCTCATTATTCCGGTAGAGAACTGGCCAAAGATATTTAAGTTGGCTAAAGCGCGAGGGTTTAATACGCTAGTGATTCAATGGACTCGCTTTGATAATGTATTTGCATCCCCTCAAAATCAGATGTGGTTGGAAGACCGCATGTTAGAGGCGGTGGGAGCAAATCTTAAGCTAGTCATCGGTCTTAGTAGTGATCCTGATATATTTGAACGTTTAAAGCAGCCTGCACCTTTAGTGGGAAGTTATTTTCGAAAGCTCAATGAGTTGAATTTGAATTTGGCTCAGCAATGGGTGAAAGTCATTCCAACAAAATCAATCATCGGGTGGTACCTACCCTTGGAGGTAGATGATCGGCAATGGAGGGACTTATCTGCACGTGCAGAGTTAACGCGTTACTTAACGCGTCAAGTCAGCGAGCTAGGCAATGTTCTTCCTATTCCTGTTTATATATCTAGCTTCTTCTCAGGGAATATGACGCCTGAGCGTTATGCAGTCATGCTAGAGAATATTGAAGTGCAATCTAAGGTCCATTTTTGGGTGCAAAATGGTGGCGGCACCGATAAATTGATTCAGGCTGAGCGGGATCTTTATTTAGATGCAATTGCCAATTGCTCAGGGTATGCTGTAACTGGGCTCATTTATGAAATATTTACTCAGACTCAGGCCGATCGTGTATTTGCAGCTAAACCTCTCAGCGCATCCGAAATGAGTAAAGCACTGCAGCAACGGAGTCCCTGTAATGGGGATAGACTTTTTTTTGCTCTCAATTATTTGATTGATTACAGTGATCCAAAATAATATAGAGAAAAGCCTTTTATTGGATTAATCATTGTGTATACCAATCTATCCCAAACCATCTTAGTTTTCTTCAGTCTGTTTTCATTTGCTAGTGCTGCTTTATTGAGTCTCTATCACATGAAAGAACAGCGTAACTACGTAATGTATTGGATAGCGGCAAGCGTATTAATCGGTGTTGGCGGATTAACTACTGCATTCATTCCATATTTGAATCAGGCTCTCGCATATCAAGCTAGTGTGGTCTGTGCTTTTGTAGCATCACTCCTATTTAATCATTCGATATCCATTCTGCTTGGGTGGGACCGACCCTTTAAGCGCTTGATTATTTATTACGTGATTACTACAGCCATATTGCTTGCCTGTCTATGGTTCGTTCGTCAATATATTGGCTCAAACTATCAACCCGCAGTGGTAGCCGTATTTTTAGCCGCCGTGAATTTTTATGGGTTCTTACTTACTCTAAGGTTTTATAAAAAGAATCAACTAGGTCTTGCGGCAGCCCTCTGTATTACCTTCTTAATATCGGCTTTAGTTTGGTTCAGTCGCTTTATTGTAGTGGTTCAGCTTAAAGCTGGATTTGCGTTTGAAGGTGGGGTAATCAATAATGTAATTTTATTGACACTCTTGATTGTATCAATTTTAAGGTTTATGATTTTTGGTGGCCTGGCAATTGAATTATTAGAGATTAAAAGAATAAGAATTGCTGATGAGTTGAGTCAATTAAAATTAGATTTAGCCGATCAAAGGGTTGCCAAATCAGAGCAGCAGTTACGTCATGTGCTTGAAATCACTGGCGATGGAATTTGGGATTGGAATATCGCTACTGGTGAGGTTAAGCATAATGATCGCTGGTATGACATTGTTGGGCATACTGCTCTCGAAAGACAAATGTCCCACAATGAATTCAAGATGTATGTGCATCCCGATGAT
>CAJARE010000213.1 GCA_903944255.1 uncultured beta proteobacterium | reverse complement strand
GCTATCAGCAATATCATTAAAAGTACCGTAAGGGGAAAGCCTCACGCCTATTCGGTTGCTCGGAAAAACTGTTGCTACAGCATCAATCACCTCACCTAGAAGACGTAGTCGATTTTGAATAGAGCCCCCATATTGGTCGCTACGTTGATTGGTTTTGTCTTGCAAGAATTGGTCTAACAAATAACCATTTGCAGCATGAATTTCAACACCATCAAATCCAGCCGCTTTGGCATTTTGTGCAGCAGCTTGGTATTCCTTCAGTAATCGAGCGATATCTTGAATGCTCATAGCCTTAGGTATTTCATAATCATGTAACTGCCAATCGGCACCATATGTTTGCCCGACAGGAGCAATTGCGGAAGGCGCTTCAGGCACACCATGTTCGGGATGCAAAGAAGAATGCGAGATACGTCCAACATGCCATAACTGAGCAACGATAAGCCCGCCTTTAGCATGCACCGCCGCAACAACTTCTTTCCAAGCAGCGGTTTGCTCTAGGGAATAGATCCCAGGAGTGCCAGGATAGCCCATCCCTAAGCTTGAGATCTGAGTTGCCTCAGAAATAATCAAGCCGGCACTAGCGCGCTGCGCATAGTATGTTTTAGCCAGTGGATTTGGCACATGATCTGCCACAGCTCGCATCCTGGTAAGTGGAGCCATTACTAAGCGATTCTTGAGTTCAATTGCTCCAAGACTTGTTGGGGTAAACATCAGCTCTTTGCCAGACATAAAAAATCTTTCTCTTTACTTAAAATTGCATTGGAATGAAGCACTGTAACAAGTTTTTCTCAATTTCGCCAAATAAACGCTGGACTGAAATTCAATTTAAAATCAGAACACTATTAAGGAAAAATCATGAACACTTGGCAATGCATCGTATGTGGATTCATCTATGAGGAAATAAAAGGTTTACCCGAGGACGGAATTGCTCCTGGCACTGCCTGGGCTGATATTCCAGACAGCTGGGAATGCCCAGACTGTGGTGTCTCAAAATCAGACTTTGAGATGGTTCAAATCAGCTAAGCCACCATATTTGCAGTACATCATTAGGGAGCTTCACCTTGAATCAAGAAACTCAATCTTCGCAAGCAAGCATCACTATTATTGGGAGCGGCTTAGCGGGATATACCGTGATTCGGGAGATTCGTAAATTAGATAAAAATGTTCCGATTACGCTGATTACTAAGGAGCCTGGCTATTTTTACTCTAAGCCAATGCTCTCTACTGCTCTTGCAAATAAGAAAGATGCGAAGCAATTGATCTCTACTCCATCAGCGGAAATGGCATCGCAATTAGCAATTACGATCCTAGGCCAAACTGAGGTGAATGCAATTAATCTAGAACAGCAAGAGATCAAAACCCAACAGGGAGTTATTCCCTATGGCAAATTAGTCTTAGCCTTGGGGGCAGATCAAATTTGCCTACCACTCCAAGGAAGCGCAGCAAGTGAAGTGCTAACGGTCAATGATTTAGAAGACTACGAAAAATTTCGTCAGCAAATTCAAGGAAAAAAAAGAGTAGCGATTCTCGGTGCCGGCCTGATTGGCTGTGAGTTTGCAAATGATCTTGTCTTGGGTGGTTTTGAAGTAGATGTTATTGACATGGCACCTCAGGCACTTAGTCGTTTATTGCCTCAAGAAGCATCTCAAGAGTTGGCAAGTAAATTACATGCTGCTGGGGTGAACTGGCACTTTAGCACTACCTTGCAAAGCGTAGATCGTCAAGATGGTGTTCTAAGACTCACTCTTGCGAATGGCACATCATTCATCTGTGATGCAGTCTTATCAGCAGTTGGATTAAAACCCAGGCTAGAGTTGGCTAAAGCTGCTGGCATCCGAACCAATATTGGAATTGTCGTTAATCGAGAGCTGGAGACAAGCGCGCTAAATGTCTACTCGCTTGGGGATTGCGCTGAAGTTGATGGACTAGTACTTCCTTATGTCATGCCTATCATGCAGGCTGCAAGAGCCTTAGCTCCAAGCCTTATTGGGCAAAGAACAACTCTCAGTTATCCAGCAATGCCAGTGATGGTCAAGACCCCTGCAATGCCTACCATTGTTTCACCACCTGCAACAAATGCTAAGGGGCAATGGAACACTAAACCTATAGAGGGTGGCTTAGAAGCGCGCTTTGAATCTGAGGATGGAGCATTACTGGGCTTTGCCCTAATGGGTAGCGCTACAGCCCAGCGTGCTGCATTTACCAAAGAATTACCCCCTCTACTCAGTTAAATAGATGGGATATTGATTCATGGAATTAAAAAGGCCCGCATAGCGGGCCTTTTGCAATCAATCTTTATAGAATCTGGTTTTATGAAACAACTACAAACCAAGTTGTATTGTGTGATTGCGCAACCATCAAGAACAACATCGGCACTGAAAGCACAGTATTCAAACGAGAAGTCAACATCGCTACTCTCGCAGACTTTGCTTTGACATCTGCTGCAACGGTCACAATACCTAGGGCACGTTTTTGATTTGGCCAAATAATAAACCAAACGTTGAAGGCCATGATCAAAGCAATCCACATACCTAAACCAATTGCGCGAAATGGCACTTGCAATGTGAAAGCTTGGTGCAAATAACCATTTAAACCAGCCACAATGATTCCAGTTAAAACAGTAAATAACGCTGCATAGCGGAACCAAAACAGAGCTGTAGGAGCAATGAATTTACCAATAGCAGGTTTTTGTTCATCGGGGATTTTTGGCATAGAAGGAATTTGCACAAAGTTAAAGTACCAGAGCAAACCAATCCACATCACACCAAACATCACGTGCAACCAACGGAAAATAAATGGCAATTCAGCAGAGCTAAAGTTACCGCCCAAAGCGAAAATAATCAGAATCAGGAGCACGAAACCAGCTAATACCGTGCGCCCTAGTGAGGTCAATATTGAAGTCATAAAATTTTCTCTGAGGATCTCATCAATTAAGCAAAATTCTTGCTAGCAAAATCCCAGTTAACCAAGTTCCAAAAGTTTTCTAAGTATTTTGGACGGGCATTACGTGTATCGATGTAGTAAGCATGCTCCCATACATCACAAGTCAGTAAAGGTGTTGAGTCTGTGGTCAATGGAGTAGCAGCATTGCTGGTTGAAACAAGATCAAGACTTCCATCAGGCTTTTTAACTAACCAAGCCCAACCCGATCCAAAGGTACCAACGGCGCACTTTGTAAACTCTTCCTTAAATTTATCAAATGAGCCCCACTTAGCATTGATTGCATCAGCCAATGGGCCGGTAGGAACTCCCCCTCCGTTTGGCTTCATTCCCATCCAGTAAAACGTATGATTCCAGACTTGAGCGGCATTGTTAAATACGCCACCCGCTGATTTCTTAACGATTTCTTCAAGGGTAGCTGCTTCAAAGTCCGTACCCTTAATTAAATTATTTAAATTCGTCACATAGGTTTGATGATGTTTGCCATAGTGATATTCCAAGGTTTCCTTAGAGATGTAGGGAGCCAAAGCATCGAGAGCGTAGGGCAACTGAGGTAAGGTATGTTCCATTTTTGTTCCTTTTAATGACTTAAGCCTATAAAAATATACGGTATTTTGCGATAACTATAGACTATTCTGGCTTTTTTGTTTGTTCAGGCAATATTTGTGAAATCTTACTTAAAATAGAGACACAAGCTCCCTTTAGGGCATCAAATCTATATATCCATATGAGTAGCCCCCATCTACACCAAAATACCAAAAAACTCCATATTCAGGAGGTTGTCACTCGGGACGGATTTCAGGCAGAAAAGGCTTTTATCCCCACTGAAGAAAAAATTGCTCTCATTAATCGCTTGAGTCGGGCTGGTTACGCCAAAATTGAAGTGACCTCTTTTACCAGCCCAAAAGCAATACCGATGTTGGCTGATGCAGAAGCAGTCATGAAGGGAATCGATCGATTTCCCGACGTGGAATATACGGTCCTAATACCAAACCTGAAAGGTGCTGAGCGTGCAGTCTATGTGGGTGTTGATGAATTTAATCTAGTGATGTCAGTCAGCGAAGCTCATAATCTAGCTAACCTCAAGATGGGACGAGAAGACTCCTTTAAGGCTTTAAGCTCTGTTATTGAATTAGCTCATCAACAGAAGATACCGGTCAATATTTCTCTTTCGACAAGCTTTGGCTGTCCTATGACTGGAATAACTTCACTCACTGATCTGATGTATTGGGTTGATCGTTTTGCAGCAGCAGGCGTGAGAGGCATTACTATTTGCGATACCACTGGCATGGCAAACCCCGCTCAAGTTCAGACGGTATGCCAAGCCGTGCAAAATAAGTATCCTCGATTGCAATGGACCCTACATTTTCATAATACGAGAGGGATGGGTATTGCCAATGCACTGTCAGCAGTGAATAGTGGTATTGATCGATTTGATTCTTCCTTAGGCGGTCTGGGTGGCTGTCCGTATGCGCCAGGTGCCACAGGCAATATTTGCACTGAAGAATTAGTCCACATGTTTGATCTAATGGGTTTTGATACCCATATGGACATTGATACACTACTGGCATGTTCTCAAGATTTACAAACTTTAATTGGTCGTACCTTACCCAGTCAGTTATTAATGGCTGGAAAAGTAGATAATCTTCATATCGCTCCCTGTCAACCCTAAAACGAATACACACGAGACATCATCATGCAATTAATTCAACTGAATAAAGTATTCATCACACTGATTCTTTCGATCTTGAGCCTTTCATCAACAGGATACGCTCAAGAATTTCCACCAAAGAAAACCATCACGATGGTGGTTGGATTTGCGCCTGGAGGCTCAGCAGATACTGCTGCACGTCTGATTGCCAAAAAGCTTAGTGAGGACTTGGGTCAAAATGTCATTGTGGATAACAAACCAGGAGCTGGTGGCAATATTGCACATGCCTTCACTGCAAATGCTGCGCCAGATGGATCAGTGATTTTATTTGGCTCAATTGGACCACTTTCAATCGCACCAAACCTCATGAAGTTGCCTTACGATCCTCAAAAAGATTTAGCACCCCTCACCATGGGCGTTACCTTTCCCAATGTGCTGGTTGTGATTCCTGAATTGGGTGTGAAAAATTTCAAAGAATATATTGCAATGGCCAAAAAGAATCCAGGCAAGATTACATTCGCCTCTACTGGAAGCGGCTCTGCCTCTCATCTTCAGGGAGAACTATTGAATGCACGTGCCGACATTGATACAGTACACGTTCCCTACAAGGGCGGCAGTCCTGCAATGATAGATCTTCTTGGTGGACGGATTTCTTCATACTATGCTGGTTTAGCCACCGCCGATCCTTATATTAAGAATGGCAAACTCATTGCGATCGCGACCACTGGATTAAAGCGTGCCCCTACCCTACCCAATATTCCCACCATCTCTGAATCAGGTTTTCCTGGCTTTGATGCAGACAATTGGTATGCTTTTGTAGCTCCAGGCAAAACACCGGATGTGATTTTAGAAAAGTGGAATAAAGCCTTAGTTGCAGTACTCAATGACAAAGTAATTAATAAACAATTGTCTGAACATGGCTTAACTCCCAATCCAGGAAGTCGTGAAGACCTTGCTAAATACATTGCAAGTCAATCTGCCACTTGGGGCAAAATTATTACCGATAGAAAAATTACAGCCGAGTAAATTACCCGGCTGATACTGTATCAGGAAGCCAGCTAGGATCTTATTGCGCAGCCCAACCACCATCCATATTCCAAGCCACGCCTCGAATCTCAGAGGCGTCTTGGCCACAAAGAAATACAGCTAAAGCCCCTAGCTGCTCAGGAGTTACAAATTCTCCCGAAGGCTGCTTCTCCGAAACTAAAGCCTGCTTCGCAGCATCATTAGAAATACTCTCTCGTTCTGCGCGAGCATCGACCTGCTTTTGAACTAAAGGTGTGAGCACCCAGCCAGGACAAATTGCATTACAGGTAATACCCGTGCGGGCATTTTCTAAAGCAGTTACCTTGGTTAAACCAACCAGGCCATGCTTAGCGGCTACATAAGCAGACTTTTGTGTTGAAGCCACCAAACCATGGACCGATGCAATATTAATAATCCGCCCCCAATTACGCTTTTTCATACCAGGAAGTGCATGGTGCGTCGTGTGAAATGCAGAGCTCAAGTTAATCGCGATAATGGCATCCCATTTTTCTGTGGGAAAGTCTTCAATATTTGCGGTATGTTGAATACCAGCGTTATTGACCAAAATATCCAAAGAACCGAAACGCTTTTCAGTGTATTGAATAAGCTCTTCGATTTCAGCAGGCTTACTCATATCAGCACCGTGATAGTCCACTTCTACACCGTAAGATTTGATCTGGGCTATAGCAGCATCTTTGTCCCCAAAACCATTCACCATAATATTGGCGCCTTGCTTAGCCAATGCCACAGCCATTCCTAAACCAATACCGCTGGTTGAGCCAGTCACCAGCGCTGTTTTACCTTTTAATGTGGACATATCTCTTTCAATACCGTTCAAGTTAATAGAAGTCAAACCCTTAAGGGGCATTAGAACTTGATGTTACAGGATATGCATACCCCATTGGAGTGGGGTATGCACCAAGACTCTTAAGAACAGGCTGATGCTTAGATCTTTTTAAGCGCCCGTAAAATCTTTTCAGATGTAATGGGTTGATCAAAAACCGAAACATTGAAAGGCGCCAAGGCATCATTGATCGCGTTTTGGACGGCCCCGGGAGCGCCTGCTGTCCCAGCTTCACCAGCCCCTTTTGCACCAAGCTTAGACGACTGAGTGGGTGTTTCTACGTGAGCTACTTCGATATCAGGCATTTCATTTGCCATGGGTACAAGATAGTCAGCCATGCTGCCATTTCTCAGCAGACCACTCTCGTCATAGAGACACTCTTCAAATAACACACCACCGATACCCTGAACAATCGCTCCACGCACTTGCTCATCAACCAACATCGGATTAAGAACGCGCCCGCAATCTTCAACAGCCCAATGCTTGAGTAATTTTACAAATCCTGTTTCTGGATCAACCTCAACATATGAGGCTTGAACACCGTTCGTAAAGATGAAGGGGTATTCTTTTTGAGTGTAGTGCCGCGTTACCATCAAGTCAGCTGAAAATCCGGCAGGCAAAGTATCCGTTCGGAAATAACCGATGCGACCAATCTCACCAAATGGCAATAATTGTTCACCCGTTGTCTTATCCAAGACATATCCTCGTCGAATCGATAACTCAGAAGTAGGTCGATTCAAAATAACGCCTGCGAGTTTCAGAATATTTTCTTGTAAAGCTTGGCAAGCCAGCAATACAGCCTCGCCACCAACACCAGCACCGCGAGAAGCCCAAGTACCTCCGCCATAAGGCGTAACATCAGTATCACCAGTGACGATGCGAACCTGATTAATCGAGACACCTACTGCATCTGCCGCAATTTGGGCATAAATACCCTCTGTACCCTGCCCCTGCTCGCCAACGCCGATCAATACTGATACCACACCACTTGGATCCAAGCGAACAGTTGCGCCATCCTGTGAAGCAATCCGTGCGCCGCCTACACCATAAAAAGCAGGGCTTGGATTAGTTAACTCAATGAGTGTGGCAAAGCCAATGCCGCGATAAATACCCTGTTGACGTAATTGCTCTTGCTCCTTACGCAGGGCAGAATAGTTCATCATTTTTTCAATCGTACGCAAGCATTGCTCATGCGATAAAACTTCGAGCTTAATCCCTGAAATTCCAGAGCAGGGATAGGCGTCATCGGGAATGACATTTCGCTTGCGAAACTCCAAAGGATCCATCTGTAGTTTTTGTGCTGCTAAATCAACCAAACCCTCTGTCACCGCGCATGCAATCGGATGACCCACTCCTCGGTATTGGCAAGTAGGTGTTTTATTCTGAAAGACTACGTCTAATTTAGCTCGGTAGTGCTGATGTTTGTAAGGACCGCCCACCAAGTTCACTACTTGATTGCCTTCAATCGCACTGGTTCTAGGAAACATCGAATAAGGGCCAATGGCAGTTAAATCATCGATCTCAAAGGCCAAAATATCGCCTGCTTTATTCGCAGCAATACGCCCTTTAATACGATGTTCTCTTGCATGAATGTCGCTAGTAAAGGATTCAAGACGGTCTGCCACAAACTTTACTGGCCGCTCAAGCATCATCGCCAAACCAACTGTCGCAAAGTCATCTGGGTATGCATGAACCTTAATGCCGAATGAACCCCCAACATCCTTACAAATGACATGCACATCGGATTCAGATAAGCCAAATTGACGGCAATATAAATCTTGCATCATATGTGGTGCTTGCTGGGAGTGATACACAGTTAAACGCTTATCACCTGGGTTGTAATCTGCAATTTGACAGCGAGGCTCAAGAGTAACGCCAGTGTGTCGACCAAAGCCAAAGGTAGCCTCTGCAACTACATCAGCATTTGCAAATACTTCATCCACATTACCAACATCTAGGGTACGGGTAAAACATAAATTATCACCAAGCTCTGGATGTATGACTGGCGTTTTTGGATCTAAAGCAGACTCCATGGAGACTACGGCAGGCAACTCTTCCCACTCCACTTCAATAAGTTGCAGAGCATCCTCGGCTTGTGCACGGGTTTCGGCAACTACCGCCACCACCGGCTCGCCTTGCCAGCATGCGCGGTCAATTGCCAAAGCATATTGTGGTGCTGACTTCATGCCGGGTAAGTGCCCCAAGGTAGCAACCCAAGGTTTGCAAATTTTCGCCATCTCAACACCATCGACCACCATCAAAACGCCCGGCATCTTTCTAGCCTGCTCTTGATGAATCTTGCCTATCTTCATGTGTGCAACAGGCGAGCGCCAATAAACAACGTGCCCCATCCGTGGCAACTTAATATCATCAATATAGGTACCCTGTCCTTCTAAAAGGCGGCGGGCTCCATGCCTTGGCTCACTAACGCCAATGTAGCGTTGGTCATTTGTCACTGGATCAAGAACCAGTCCCTTCAAATCACTTGGCTTATTCATAATGCGTTTTCCTAAATTAATTAAGCGTGAGCAATCACTGGTTTAATTTTTTGGCCACTGGCACGCGCAACTAACACATCAACGATGGCATCTACTATTGAGTGGTAACCGGTACAACGACAATAATTACCCGAAATCCACTCACGCACTTCCTCACGAGTCGCCTTGGGTCGCTTTTCAATTAACTCTGCAGCAGCCAAAAGCATTCCTGAAGAGCAAAAGCCACATTGCATGGCATTACGCCGCATAAATGATTCTTGAAGATCCGCCAAGACGCCGCTTTTTGTTAAACCCTCTACCGTCTCTACTTGACTACCATCCGCTTGAATTGCTAGGTATAGGCAGCCACGAATAATTTGACCATCAACCTTAACAGTGCATGCACCACAAGCGCCTTGCTCGCATCCTAGATGAGGTCCTTTTAAATGCAACTCTTCACGCAAAAAATCGACTAAATGGGTACGTGGCTCCACATCTGCAATAACTGGCAGCCCATTGACTGTCAGTGAAATTCTTTTCTTGAGGCTCATAAAGGTCTCCGCATTCTTATTTGATATATCAGGCAACCATATGCTTAAGGCCGCGCTCAAGCAGTACGCCGATTAAATGTTGTTTAGCTTCTGCACTGTTGGTGATATCTGCAATGGCTTCAATTTCAGATCGTGCAGCGCTAACTGCTCTTGCAATTAAATCTGGGTTCACTACTTGGCCATTAACAATATCCTGAGCTTGGCTTGCCATGACTGGCGTAGCGCCAACTGAGAAAAAAGTAAAGGCACAGTCAGTCAATACATCACCCTGCTTCTTCGCCACGGCTGCTAATCCAGCAACCGCATAATCTCCATGGCGTCTAGCTAACTCATGAAAATAAAAAACTTGATTGCTACTCGCAATCGGAATTTCAGTGGCGACTAAAATATCATCAGGCTCAAGTGATGTTGTATACAGGTCAATAAAAAAGTCTTGTGCAGAAATTCGACGCTCCCCTGCGGGCCCATGAATAATCATGACGGTATCTAATGTGAGACTACACGCAGGCCATTCAGCTGCAGGATCTCCATACGCTAATGAGCCACCCCAGGTACCTAAATTCCGAATAGCGCGATGCGCAATATGAGGCGCTGCAGCTTTTAGTAAGGGCGCATGTTTAGCGATCAGCTCCGAATCTTCTATCTCAGTATGGGTAACCAATGCACCAATTCGCAAATGATCGCCGAGCAATGCAATGCCTTTCAGCTCACTAATATCAGTGATATCAATGAGGATACTTGGTTCTGAAAGACGCATATTTAAAGTGGCCAGTAAGGTTTGGCCACCCGCAATAAGACGCGCGTCCTCTCCTGCTTCCGCCAATAAAGAAAGAGCCTCTGGCAAGGCCTTTGGCTTTACATAATCAAATGCTGCGGCTTTCATTGCGTCTCCTCCATCACTAATTTTTATAAACTACTGTTTACTTCTTGTTCGCATCAGATTCCAAGGCAACTGCCTCACCGCCTAATTCTTTTGCAAACTTTTGGAAAAAATCGTCGGCAATCTTTTTAGCAGATGCGCTAATTAAGCGACCGCCAATTTGCCCCAACTTGCCGCCAATAGAAGCTTCGGTTGTATAGGAAACCAAAGTGCCTCCCTCAGCTAGCTTTAACTCAACTCGTGATTTACCTTTAGCAAATCCGGCGGCACCTCCAGATCCTTCAAACGCCATTGAGCAAGACTGGTCTGGAATGATGTCACTTAAGAGTAATTTTCCTGAAAAACGAGCCCTAACAGGCCCAATTTTGAACATCACCTTGGCATGGACTTCCTCGGGAGAAATACGGCTAATTTCCTCGCAACCAGGAATAGACTTTGCCAGCACATCAATATCATTCAACCCCTTCCATACATCGGAGATTGGAGCAGCTATCAGTTGCTCGCCATTCAGTTCCATTAATTTTCCTTGGGGTTTGTACGAATAGAGTCTTATCGACCAATTGTTCAACAATGTACCATTATTTAACTTTTGGTCAATAGGTCCAAATTCGGATAAACCCTGAGAGCCATGCCTTTAATCGAAGATAGGATTGCTAGCGTAAATTCAGCCGAAAATTCGGCAGGCTTGATGGCGCCAGCCAAACGGAGAATGAATACCGTTGAGCGTAAACGCCAGATCCTAGACAGGGCTATTCAATTTTTCGCTAGACATGGCATAGATGGTCAACTCAGAAATTTGACGAAAGAGCTAGGCGTTACCCATACCCTGCTCTATCACTATTTCCCAACTAAGGATGCCCTGATTCAGGAAGTTTATAAGGAAGTATTTGAATCTCGGTGGAAGCCAGAGTGGGAAGAATTATTAGATGATGAGAAACTGACTCCCGAAGAAAAATTCAATGCCTTTTACTTGGACTACACCAATACCGTCTTAACTTATGACTTTGTTCGAATCTTGATTTTTTCAGGCTTAAGCGACCACTCCATCAGCGATCGCTTCTTTGAACTTTTACGTTCTCGCCTACTGCCAAGACTAATTCGTGAAACGAGAAAGTACTGTGATCGATCGACTATGTCAAAACCGACTCAACGTGAGCTAGAGTTTTTAATGGGGCTCCATGGTGGTATTTTCTATATCGGAATGCGACGTTGGATCTATGGACAGGCTATCTATGCTGTCGAGAGCCCCAATACCGAACAAGAAATTATTCGCGATCGCGTCCAGTCCTATCTCCACTCTGCCAAATCCTTATTCGCTTAACTTAAAAGGTCACTATGTCAAATTTAAGCCTAAATCACTTCTCTCTTCGCAGTCTTGAGATCGAAAAAACCACAGAATTTTTTAGCAAGATATTGGGTTTAACCGTGGGGCCTAGACCAGAGTTTCCTTTTCCAGGTGTCTGGCTCTACAGTGGTGATGAAAATAGCTGGGCCAACGCGGTCCTACATCTCATTGCAATTGATAAAAATGATCCCAATGGCTTAAAGAAATACCTTGGAGAGCGTGACCCCGCCTCGCTGCATGGATCTGGCGCAGTAGATCACATTGCCTTCTTTGCAAATGGTCTTGAAGAAAAAATTGCACTTCTCAAAAAATTAAATGTCCCTTATCGCGAGCGCACTGTCCCAGTTCTCAAGCTGCATCAGATCTTTTTGGATGACCCTAATGGCGTAGTGATTGAATTGAATTACCCTGCAGAAGAAAAAGCTGCGCTAGACGCAAAGGCTGCATAAAAAAACTCATATATGGCCAAAATTATTATCGTCGGCGGCTCATTAGGCGGGCTCTTTGCAGCCAATATTTTGTTGCGCCAAGGTCACGATGTCACTTTGCTAGAAAAGGCGACGGGATCCTTAGATGGCCGTGGGGCCGGTATTGTGACGCACGATGCCTTGGCAGATGCACTGCGTCAAGCTGGTGTTAAGGTGGATGACACGCTTGGCGTGCCAGTAAGGCAACGAGTCACTCTTGGTGCTGATGGTCAAATTTTAGGCATGATGGAATTGCCGCAAATACTGACATCCTGGAGTCGCCTGTATCACATGCTAAAAGAATGCTTTCCAGTAGAGCATTATGTTCAAGGAAAAGTTGTTAAAACTGTGAGTCAAACTGCTGATGCTGTGCAAGTAAGCTGTGATGATGGCAGTCGCTATGAAGCAGAGCTTTTAATTGCTTCCGATGGAATACGCTCTGCTGTGAGAGCTCAAGTTGCCCCCGAGATACAACCAGAATATGCGGGTTATATCGCATGGCGTGGTGTCTGTGACGAGGCTTGCCTCTCAAGCTATACCTTAGATACCTTGTTCAATCGATTCGGATTCTGCCTCCCCAAAGGAGAGCAAATGCTAGGATACCCCGTTGCTGGCCATGGAAACAATACGCGGCCAGGGATGCGTCGCTACAACTTTGTATGGTATCGACCCGCTTCAGAAAACGAGGAACTCGTTAATCTGCTAACAGATGATGATGGTCATTACTATCCAACTGGTATCCCACCTCTAAAGGTTTCGTGGAAGCACATTGCGAAGATGCGAGAAAAGGCTCAAGAAATTCTAGCCCCTCAGTTTGCAGAAATTCTTGAAAAGACAGCAGCCCCCTTCTTACAGTCAATTTATGATGTTCGCTCCGAAGAAATTGTTTTTGGGAGAATCGCCCTGATGGGTGATGCCGCATTTGTGGGCAGACCTCATGTAGGTATGGGTGTCACTAAGGCAGCAGACGAGGCGATCGTGATTGCAAAATATATTGCGCAACTAGGCGCCACCCCTGCTGCTTTAAAAGCCTATAGAGATGAACGCCTCAAGCTAGGCCAGCAAGTAGTGGCAAGAGCTCAATATTTAGGGCGTTATATGCAAGCGCAGGGCAGCAAAGGCGCTCCAAATAGCGAAAACCTCAAGAGAAATGCCGATACTGTCATGGCAGAAACAGCGATTGATATCAGTGATTTATTAGTTTTAGGGAAAGCAGTGCCTGAATCTACGCATTAATTGGTGCATTCAGTTAAGATTTACGCAATAAAAAGTATTCTTATTTAAACAAAGTTTTATATGGAGGAGACAACCATGAAACAAAAAGTAACGAATCAAACAAGAAGAAAAGTGTTAATCGGTGGAGCTACTGTAGCTAGCACTCCTCTTTGGTTAAACGTTGCCAATGCACAGGCTGACACAATCAAAATCGGCTTTCCAGTGCCGCTAACAGGCCCCTTCTCCGCCGAAGCACAAGACCAAGTGAAAGCTGCGGAACTGGCTATTAAGGAATTTAACGATGCTGGTGGCTTTAATGGTCGTAAAGCAGAGTTACTAGTGCGTGACGATAAATTGAATCCGGGCGAAGCTGCGACTCGCACCCTAGAGTTAATTGAAAAAGATAAAGTGAATTACGTAGTGGGCTCTCTGTCAGCCGCCACTCAACTCTCCATCAATGCAGTCTGCAAAGAACGTAAGATTCTTTTTAACTCTATCAGTCAATCGGACGCTATTAACGAAATAAAAGACTGGAGTATATATACCTTCCACGAGGCATTAAACCCACATATGACTGCGGGTGCACTGGCTCGCTACGCAATTCCACGCTTTGGTAAAAAGATTGTGTTCTTAACTGCTGACTATGCCTACGGCCATGAAATGGTTCGCGCCTTTGAGCGTGCTGGAAAAGAAATGGGAGCTACAACCCTAGCGGATATTCGCCATCCACTGGGCGCTTCTGATTACTCTGCTTTCTTGCCACGCATTAAAGCATTGAACCCAGATATTTTGGTGCTTTGTAACTTTGGTCGTGACCTAGTCAATGCTGCCAAACAATGTACTGACTTTGGCCTGAAGTCGAGTATGAAAATTATGGCGCCTGTTTTGCTTTACACCGCACGTCTTGCTGGTGGTCCAGAGGCATTTGAAGGAATCATCGGTGGAACTTCTTATTACTGGGGTCTTGAAGATCGTATTCCTACAGCTAAAACATTTAACGATGCATTCCGAAAAATGTATAACGGCTCAGTACCATCTGATTACGGCGCATTAGGATATGCTGGCATTAGGAGTGTTCTTGCTTCTGTCAAGATTGCCAAGTCAACCGACACCATGAAAGTCATTGGCGCCATGGAAAATCTCAAATATGACTGGTACAAAGGTCCGGAATATTATCGTAAGTGTGACCACCAAGCAGTTCAGACCGTCATCATTGTGGAATCAAAATCTAAGAATATGAAAGACAAATATGACGTCTTCAATATTCTGACGATTGAGCCTACCACTGAAAAGAACATGCGTACTTGCGCAGAATTGGGCCATAAAACCTAAGGCAAATATCAGGGCAATCAACTGAGCGCCCTGAACTACTCCCCCTGATTTCATTAAATCATGGGGAGTTTTTTTGAGTACATTTATGACCGGTCTGACATTCGAACTTTTATGCAT
Source organism: uncultured beta proteobacterium (assembly GCA_903944255.1). Classification (GTDB taxonomy): domain Bacteria; phylum Pseudomonadota; class Gammaproteobacteria; order Burkholderiales; family Burkholderiaceae; genus Polynucleobacter. The sequence continues at coordinate 2,427 of CAJARE010000213.1, read as the reverse complement.
GCAACTGCTTACGGGAATTGCCCTAGGTAGTATTTATGCACTTTTAGCACTGGGTTTGTGCCTTATCTTTGGGATGCTCAATGTGGTGAACTTTGCCCATGGCGCCTTTTTTATGGTCGGTGCATTTTTAGGCGTCTATTTTTTAGGCGTCACTGGCAATTTTTGGTTTAGCCTTGTCTTAACACCGCTAGTCACCGGATGCCTTGGTCTAATAACAGAGCGCTTCTTAGTAAGACCTTTATATGGTCGCGGCATAGATTACCCACTTCTACTGACCTTTGGTCTCTCCTACGTCTTCATTGAAGCTATTAGAGTCACCTTTGGTATTGAGGGTATGCCATCCATTACTCCTAGTGGCTTAACCGGAACCGTTAATGTAGGCTTCGGATACTTCCCCAAATACAGACTCTTTTTAATTGCCGCTACGGCAGTCATCATTTTTGGTATCTGGTTCTTGATCCAAAAAACTCGCTATGGCCTGATCATCAAGGCAGGTGCTGCTGATCAAGAAATTGTCAAAGTTCTTGGTGTAGATATTGCTAAGGTATGGCTATTGGTATTCGGCCTGGGATGCGCGATTGCCGGCCTATCTGGAATATTGGCGGCCCCAACCCGCTCAGTAAATCCAGAAATGGGCATTCCCATTTTGGCTGAATCTTTTGTGGTGACTGTTGTAGGTGGAATGGGCTCGCCAGTTGGCGCAGTCATTGCAGGCCTTCTGGTTGGAGTGGTTTACAGCATGACCTCTCTATTCTTTCCAGAGTTTGCAGAGCTATCTATTTTTGTGCTAATGGCTGTGGTGCTCTTAATTCGCCCGCAGGGTTTATTTGGTAAAGCAGGAGCGATGGGCTAAGGCTCCGGATATATATGAATTCATATTTACAACTCATTGCACGCCATCGCGTATTAGCGAGTACGCTTTTTTTGGCGATCTTTCCATTCATCATGCCCTATGAGGCACTGGCAATTAATATTCTGATTTTTGGTTTATTTGCCATGGGCTTTAATCTCCTTTTTGGGTATATGGGCCTGCTCTCATTCGGGCATGCTGCATTTTTGGGTATAGGTAGCTACCTCACTGGTATTAGCATCGTGCATTACGGTCTTCCATGGGGTACAGCCATTCTTCTCGGGATCATCGGCGCAGCTATCGGTGGACTCATCATGGGATTTTTGGCAATCCGTACTCGTGGAATTTATTTCTCAATGGTGACTCTCGCCCTAGGTCAAATTGTTTACTACATTTTTTATAAGGCCGAGAGTTTGACTGGTGGTGAAAATGGCTTACGAGGCGTCAGAGTAGACTCCTTCAATATCTTCGGTATCCCAGTAGACTTTTTAAACCCACTCGTAAAGTACTACATTATTCTCTTTTTTGTAGTAATTGCCATTTGGTTTATTTCACGTATTTTAAATTCTCCTCTTGGCGCCATCATGGAAGCGATTCGCGAAAATGAAAAGCGCGCTGCTGCTTGTGGGTTTGATGTGGCCAGGACCAAATTGCTCGTTTTTGTTTTATCAGCAGCTATTTGTGGACTAGCAGGTTCCTTACGTGCACTACACCTATCCATTGTTCCAATTGACTCCTTGCATTACTTGCAGTCTGGGCAGGCAATCATGATGAGCATCTTAGGTGGTATGGGTACTTTCTTTGGCCCCTTTGTTGGCGCAGCAGTCATGCTATACCTTGAAGATGTTGTTACAACATTTACCAAGCATTGGATGGCAGTGATTGGAGTGGTATTTATGTTCTTTGTACTGTTCTTCCCCAAGGGAATCTGGGGAACCATTCTGAGTAAGCTACAAATTCAGAAGGATGCAAAATAATGAATAGCTCCAATCACATTAATAACACCCCTATTCTGGAAGCTCGCCATGTCAGTAAAAGCTTTGGAAAGTTCAAGGCCTTACAAGATGTTTCCACCAGCTTTATGCCTGGATCCCTCACTGCCATCATTGGACCCAATGGTGCAGGTAAAAGCACTTTCTTTAACGCTCTGAGTGGTGCCTTCCCTCCCACAAGCGGTCAAATTCTTTTTAATGGCAAGGATATTACGGGAATGCAGCAGCATGAGTTTGCACGAATCGGTATCTCGAAAAGCTTTCAGATTACGAATGTATTTAAACAACTCAGCGTCCATGAAAATGTCCGTGTTGCTGCACAAATGCAAACAGCCCGTTATAACTTCTTACGTAATGCTCAAAGCTACCTTGGGCCGATCGAATTAGCAGATGAACTTCTTCATCGCGTAAATCTTCAACACCTGCGTAATAAAAAAACGGGTGATTTAGCGCATGGTCAACAAAGAGCCCTAGAAATTGCAATGGCATTAGCCTGCAATCCCAGCTTGCTTTTATTGGATGAACCTACCGCCGGGATGTCTCCAGAAGAAACTCTGGTCATGATGGATCTGATTCGCACCCTTG
>CAJARE010000212.1 GCA_903944255.1 uncultured beta proteobacterium | reverse complement strand
GGCACAATGGTTTCTCCAAGCCCATGAATGTAATACTGGCTCGCAAAATTCATCAGTCTTAAGGTTGCAGAGTCGAGGGGGGGCAAGGGAGCAACTGCTTTGACTTGTTTTAGCTTATTGATATCAAAATCAGAGTGGCCACTCACTTTTATAACTACCCCTATGAGACTTGAACGGCCAAAAGGGACTTCAAGCACTTGTCCAATAGCAGGGTCTTGGCCTAATTTTTGCGGGTCCCACAAGTAATCAAAGCCCTGCGCTAAGGGCTTATCAAGGACTACCTGAACCACGTTTGGGGTGGGCATTTTCTACTTCAATTTTCTATTTAGCTTGTGGATAAGTCTGTGGATATCATTGAATAGTTCTGATTTATAAGTAAATTTACCAGCAATCCTTTTTTGCACCCTTTTCGAGCTTTTTATAAAATATATATAAAAATCAATGATTTATTGTGCTATTCGAAAGCTCTTTATGATATTTATTGCGAATCTCACTGAATTATCATTTACAAGACTAACTGTGCATAACTTTTTACAACTGCTGTGATTTAAGTTAGCAAGCACTCAGCATTACGGCTTCGACCTGAGAGCCTTAGAGTGATTAATTACCGTTTCGGCCAGAACAGTTACATGCTCAGGGGGGGTAAATTGAGAGATCCCATGCCCCAAATTAAAGATATGTCCATCCAAGGGGTGCAAGCCGGGCTTGAGGGCTGGGGCACCTGCTAAGTCTTCTAGGAGGAGTTTGGCTTGCTGAGCTATCTTATTTGGTGCAGAAAATAAAATGAGCGGGTCAAGATTGCCTTGTAATGCTAAGGGCTTATTCAGGGCAAGCAATTGCTTACGGGCACGACTAAGGGCCATGGTCCAGTCGATTGCAATAACATCTGCACCAGCTTGTGCCATATCGTCCAACCAAATGCCGCCACCCTTTGTAAACATGATGATAGGAACTTTTCGTCCCTCATGCTCACGTGGCAACAAACTAATTACTTTTTGCATAGATGCTAAAGACATCTTTTGATACCAGACATCTGGCAACATGCCGCCCCATGTATCAAAAATCATGAGCGCTTGAGCGCCTGCATTTAGCTGCTGCGTTAAATAAGCAGCAACTGATTGGGCGTTGATATCCAAAATATATTGCAACAAATCTGGTCGACTAAACATCATGGTTTTAGCATGACGAAAATCATCTGAGCTAGAGCCATCAATCATGTAGCACGCCAATGTCCATGGACTTCCAGAAAAACCAATCAGGGGAACGCGTTGCTTGCCATTTTGTATTAATGCTTTGCGAATCTCTGAAACAGCATCAAACACGTATTTCAACTGATCCATATCAGCTACACGTAATTTTCTAACTGCCTCTTCAGTGCGGAGAGGGCGCTCAAAGCTCGGACCTTCGCCTACAGTAAATTTAAGTCCCAATCCCATTGCATCAGGAATTGTCAAAATATCAGAAAACAAAATCGCTGCATCCAATGGATAGCGATCTAAAGGCTGAAGGGTTACTTCAGTTGCGTAGGCTGGATTTTTTGCAAGCCCCAGAAAGCTTCCGGCTTTAGCTCGTGTGGCATTGTATTCAGGGAGGTATCGGCCGGCTTGACGCATGAGCCAAAGCGGCGTTTGATCAACTGCCTCGCCCAAGCAGGACTTTAAAAACCGATCATTTAAGAGCATTGAGTTAGCTGGGGATTATTTTTTACGACGGAAACGAGCAATTGCGGCCAATTGTGCTGCAGCCATTGCAAATTCAGATTGGGCTAATGCTAAATCAAATTCAGTACCGCGATTTTGCATAGCTTCCTCTGCACGTTTTTTGGCCTCCAGTGCTTTTGCCTCGTCAAGATCATGCCCACGAATGGCAGTGTCAGCCAATACAGTGACGCGGTCTGGCTGAACCTCTAGGTAGCCCCCGGCAACGAATACAAACTCTTCGTCTCCATCTGCTTTTTCAATGCGGACAGAACCAGGACGAATACGTGTAATTAATGGAGTGTGGCCATGCAAGATGCCAAGCTCGCCACTTTCGCCTGGAAGAGCTACAAACTTAGCTTCCCCGCTAAAAATAGACCGCTCAGCACTCACTACGTCTACAAATATGTTTGACATAATTTCCTAGATGAATTCGATTAGAGCTTCTTGGCTTTCTCGATGGCTTCATCAATTGAACCCACCATATAGAACGCCTGCTCTGGCAAGTGATCCAATTCACCGCTACAAATCATCTTGAAGCCGCGGATGGTTTCTTTCAATGGCACATATTTACCTGGTGAACCAGTAAATACTTCAGCAACGTGGAAAGGCTGCGATAAGAAACGCTGAATCTTACGAGCGCGCGATACGGCCAACTTATCTTCTGGTGACAATTCATCCATACCCAAAATTGCAATAATGTCGCGTAATTCTTTGTAACGCTGCAAAGTCATCTGCACTTCACGAGCTACGTCATAGTGCTCTTGTCCAACTACTTGTGGATCAAGCTGACGGCTGGTGGAGTCCAGTGGATCAACCGCTGGGTAAATACCCAAAGCAGCAATATCACGTGACAACACAACAGTGGAGTCTAGGTGCAAAAAGGTTGTCGCTGGTGATGGATCAGTCAAGTCATCCGCAGGAACATAAACGGCCTGAATAGAGGTAACAGAGCCCGTCTTCGTAGAAGTAATACGCTCTTGCAGCTTGCCCATCTCCTCAGCCAAAGTAGGCTGATAACCCACAGCAGAAGGCATACGTCCAAGCAAGGCGGAAACTTCGGTACCGGCCAATGTATAACGATAGATGTTATCAACGAAGAACAAAATATCACGGCCTTCGTCGCGGAATGCTTCGGCCATTGTCAAGCCTGTCAATGCAACACGTAAACGGTTACCTGGAGGCTCATTCATCTGACCAAATACCATTGCCACTTTATCGACAACGTTTGATTCTTTCATCTCGTGATAGAAGTCGTTACCCTCACGAGTACGCTCACCAACCCCAGCAAACACCGACAAACCGGCATGTTGCTTGGCAATGTTGTTAATCAATTCCATCATGTTCACGGTCTTACCAACACCCGCACCGCCGAACAAGCCAACCTTACCGCCCTTAGCAAATGGGCAAACTAGGTCAATAACCTTAATGCCGGTTTCGAGCAAGTCAACCGAAGGCGAGAGTTCGTCAAACTTTGGGGCTGGCTGGTGAATAGCGCGACGCTCTTCGGTGGCAATCGGACCCGCGTCATCAATTGGGCGACCCAAAACGTCCATGATGCGGCCAAGAGTAGCTGGACCGACCGGAACAGAAATTGGCTTGCCAGTAGACTTCACTTCCATGCCGCGGCGCAAACCATCGCTTGCACCCATGGCAATTGCGCGCACTACGCCGTCACCGATTTGTTGCTGAACTTCAAAGGTCAAGCCTTTTTCAGCAAATGACTTTTCGCCACTATCAACTAATGTCAGCGCATCATAGATGCTTGGCATTTTGTCACGTGGGAACTGAATGTCCACCACTGGACCGATACATTGCACGATATTTCCGTTACTCATCGCATTTCTCCGCTTTTAATTCCTGAATTCTGTCGTATTCCTAAATGCTGACCGCTTAAACAGCAGCCGCTCCACCAACAATTTCAGACAACTCTTTGGTAATAGCAGCTTGTCGTGTTTTGTTGTAATCCAATTGCAATTCACCAATCACATTCTTCGCGTTATCTGAAGCGGCCTTCATTGAGACCATGCGAGCAGATTGCTCAGAAGCCATGTTTTCGGCAACGGCTTGATAAATCATTGCTTCAACATAACGCTTTAATAAGCCATTCAAGATGGACTCAGCGTCAGGTTCGTAAATGTAATCCCAAGATGGTCCTGATTTATCTTCAGAAGTCAGATCGGCTGGCTCCAAAGGTAAAAGCTTCTCCAAAACAGGCTCTTGTTTCATTGCATTTACAAAGCGGGTGTATGCCAAATAAACCGCATCAATCTCACCGCGCTCAAACGCCTCTAACTGGGCAGTAATCGCGCCAATCAAAATATCCAAATGCGGCGTATCACCAATTTGGATGGTTTGAGAAATGAGTTTTGCTTTTGAGCGATTCAAAAACTGCAGACCTTTTGAACCAATTGCGGTATAGACAATTTCAACATTTTTTTCCTGCATATCGCGCACTTGGTTAGCAACCAAACGCAAGACGTTGGTATTTAAACCGCCGCACAAGCCTTTATCTGTTGTAACCAAAATGGTGCCGGCCTTCTTGACTTCACGAGTTGCCATATAAGCAGGGCGAAACTCTGGATTAGCTTTAGAAAGATTGGCAACAATTTCACGAATTTTTTCAGCATATGGGCGCGCATTACGCATGCGCTCCTGGGCGCGGCGCATCTTGGATGCGGCGACCATTTCCATTGCCTTCGTGATCTTGCGCGTGTTTTGCACGCTCTTGATCTTTGATCGTATCTCTTTTGTGCTTGCCATGATGTATGCGAGCCCTCTTAGAAAGAGGCTGAGCGCTTGTAATCCTCAATAGCGGCACGCAAAGCAGCCTCGTCATCCTTGCTAAGATCTTTGGTTTCTTCAATACGCCCAACTAAATCAGCGTATTTAGATTTCAAATGATCTTGCAAGCCTTTTTCAAACGCCAATACATGCTTTACTTCAAGATCATCAAAGTAACCATTATTCATTGCATAAAGTGAGACGGCCATTTCCCAAACCTGCAAAGGCTTGTACTGTGCTTGCTTACACAACTCTGTAACACGCTTACCGCGCTCAAGTTGCTTGCGGGTTGCATCATCAAGATCAGACGCAAACTGTGCAAATGCTGCCAATTCACGATACTGTGCCAAGTCGGTACGAATACCGCCTGACAATTTTTTAATTACTTTAGTTTGTGCAGCACCACCAACTCGCGAAACAGAAATACCGGCATTAATCGCAGGACGCACACCCGCATTGAACAAGTCGGTTTCTAAAAAGATTTGCCCATCGGTAATCGAAATCACGTTGGTTGGCACGAATGCAGAAACGTCACCAGCCTGAGTTTCAATAATTGGTAATGCTGTCAAAGAGCCCGTCTTACCTTTTACTGCGCCGTTGGTGAACTTCTCTACATACTCTGCATTTACACGAGCAGCGCGCTCGAGCAAGCGTGAGTGGAGATAGAACACGTCGCCAGGATAGGCTTCGCGGCCTGGTGGGCGGCGGAGCAACAAGGAAATTTGACGATAAGCAACGGCCTGCTTGGTCAAGTCATCATAAACAATCAAAGCATCTTCACCACGATCGCGGAAGTATTCGCCCATAGTGCAACCTGCATAAGCAGAGAGGTACTGCATTGCTGCAGACTCAGAAGCACTGGCTGCAACAACTACGGTGTACTCCATCGCGCCCAACTCAGTGAGTTTACGAACAACGTTGGCAATCGTAGAAGCTTTTTGACCAATCGCAACGTAAACGCAATAAACGCCTTTACCTTTTTGATTAATGATCGCATCAACTGCAACAGCGGTCTTACCAGTTTGACGATCGCCAATGATCAACTCACGCTGACCACGTCCAATTGGAACCATTGCATCAATCGCCTTTAAGCCCGTTTGCAGTGGCTGACTAACAGATTGTCGTGCGATAACGCCTGGAGCTACTTTTTCAATAAAGTCAGTTAGCTTGGTATTGATTGGGCCTTTGCCATCAATCGGCTGACCAAGGGCATTTACAACTCGGCCGAGCAGCTCTGGACCAACTGGAACCTCTAAAATACGGCCTGTACATTTAACTGGGTCGCCTTCTTTGATATGGGTGTACTCACCCAATACCACGGCACCAACAGAATCGCGCTCAAGGTTCAAAGCGAGGCCGATGGTGTTGTTAGGGAACTCCAACATCTCGCCCTGCATCACACCAGATAAGCCATGTACGCGGCAAATACCATCGGTCACTGAAATGACAGTGCCCTCGTTGCGTGATTGGGTATCAACACCCAATTCGCTAATTCGGCTTTTGATCAGCTCGCTGATCTCGGAAGGATTGAGTTGCATTACTTACTCCTGGGTCTTATTTCGTATGTTCTTAATAGGGATAACTTATGCGCCAAGACTTGCTTGCATTTGAGCTAATCGTGCTTTAACTGAACTATCCATTACCTCATCACCAACTTGAATGCGAACACCGCCAATCAACGCTGGATCAATTTGAATAGTTGGGCGCAATTCTTTACCCCCAAAGCGCTTCTTCAAACTTGACAACAAATCATTTAGCGCAGAACCCTCTATGGGAAATGCGCTAGTAATCATTACTTCTGCTGCACCTTCGCTCTTGTTCTTCATTGCTTCAAATTGAGAAGCAATTTCAGGCACGGCTGCCAAACGATGATTTTGATTCACGAGACTTAAAAAGCTCGAGACTTTACCATCTAGCTTTGTCTTCACCATGCCAGAGAGAAGCTTAGTCAAATCATCCGCAGAAACCTTTGGATTATTAGACAAGCCAGCAATCTCTGGTAATGCAGCTAGCTGGGCTAACTCATTGAGTTGCTCCAACATGGAGGCAAACTCAGCAGACTTAGCGCTTTGAAAAAGTGCCTCAGCATAAGGGCGTGCAATCGTGGCTAATTCAGCCATATCAAAGCTCTGCCTTAAGTTGATCAAGCAATGCGCCGTGGGCTTTAGCATCAACTTCCCGGCGCAAAATTTGCTCGGCGCCTTTAACAGCTAAAACAGCTACTTCGGCGCGCAACACTTCGCGTGCACGAGTAACTTGCTGGTCTGCATCTTCTTTTGCTTGAGAAATAATACGCGCGGCTTCAGCTTGTGCATTCGTGCGAATTTCGTCGGCAGACATTTGCGCACGTTTTTCAGCCTCTGCTACACGCTGCACACCTTCTTGGCGTGCCCTTGAGAGCTCTTGCTCAGCCGCATTATTTGCGAGTGCTAATTCTTCTTTTCCACGCTCGGCCGCAGCCAAACCATCGGCAATTTTGCTTGAACGCTCGTCCAATGCCTTAACCAATGGAGGCCACACAAAACGTGCAACCACCCACCATAAGACAAAAAAGACGATCATTTGCGCGAATAGGGTCGCGTTCAGATTCACGATATTCCTTTCAGTATTGTTGAGAACGGTTGGATGACCAATTGGTCATCCACGCCAAAACAATTACTTAATAACTGCGAGCAGTGGGTTTGCAAAAGCAAACAACATTGCAACACCAACGCCGATCAAGAACGCAGCATCGATCAAACCAGCCAAAAGGAACATTTTGGTTTGCAATTCGTTGATGAGTTCAGGTTGACGAGCGGCGCCCTCAATGAACTTGCCGCCCATGAGGCCAATGCCCAAACAGGCTCCTAATGCGCCGAGGCCGATGATAAGGCCGATACCAATGGCGGTTAGTCCTTGAATGTTGGCTAAGAATGCTTGCATGTTTACTCCTAAGTATTGAAGGTGAGGTTAAAAATAAAAAGGTTAATGGTGACTATGAGCTTGGCCAATGTAGACCAAAGTCAGTATCATGAAAATAAAAGCTTGTAACAAAATGACCAAAATATGGAATATTGCCCATGCAGATCCAGCAAGCACATTGCCTACAAAACCGAGCATCGATAAATCCAAATTAAAAGTCCAGATACTTCCTAAAAGAGCAATCAATAAAAAGATTAACTCTCCAGCATACATATTTCCAAATAATCGCATTCCCAAAGAAACGCCTTTGGCAACATATTCAATAATGTTTAAAACCAGGTTAAAGGGTGCCAAGTACCACTTCGCTCCGAACGGCGCTGAGACCAGCTCGTGCATAAATCCGCCAAAGCCTTTTACCTTGAAGCTGTAAAAGAAAACAAGCAACAAGACTGAAAAGGACAATCCAAGAGTGGCATTTAAATCGGTAGTGGGAACAATCTTGTGGTGCGGGACGTGCACCCCAAAACCTTCAATAAAGTGATTAACGCCTAAGACCCAATCGACAGGAACCAAATCAAGCGTGTTTAGCAAAATAATCCAGCAAAACACAAAAAGCGCTAAAGGGGCAATATAGGATCTGTCGCCATGAACAATTCCCTTAGATTGAGTCTCAACCATCTCAACAAGCATTTCAACTAAGCATTGGAAGCGGCCAGGGACACCAGGCGAAGCTCTGCGAGCAGCAATCACCAATAAAAGCACTGTAACCAAGCCCATGAGGGTGGTCCAAAACATAGTGTCGAAATGAATAACGCTGAAGTCAATAATGGATGACTGTGGCCCCCCAATATTATTGAGGTTTTGCAAATGCTCTGCAATATAAGCGGTGGGTGTAAGCGGCTCACTAGCCGCGTTAGGGCCTGCTGCTGCTGCGTTAACTTCGCTAGACATCTCTTACTTGTCCTTGTTTATTTGCTTCTTGTTACTTCCAAAACCACGCCAACAGATAACACTTGAGCGTGGCCAAATAAGTTACAAGCAACGGGATCCACTTCAAATCAGGCTGCTTTAGGGCAAAGCCTATGAACAAAACGATAGTTGCTAGGATTTTAATAAATTCACCAGAAACCACTGCCGCCAAAAAGCCGCCGGGGCTGGACTTGACACTCTTTTTTGCCGCCTCTATGCGCATCAAAAACAACGCGGAAGGCAAAAATCCGATCAAACCGCCTACTAAAGCCGAATAAGTATAAACGCTTCTGTTAGCTTGATCAAAAAAAATGAAGCAAATGCTAGCAATTACTAGGGTGATCGCTACCTGACTTAGAACAACCCACCATGAATTAATTGAAGCAAAATTTCGTGGTTTTGCTTTGCGCAATGCATCCATCTCCTCCTTGCTGAAGGTTTTATAGGAGTCATTGTCATTTTCAACCCACTCACGAAGGCCCGTTGATGGTTCTTTTTTCACATCATCCATTTCATGAAAAGAAGGGGTTTGCTAATCAGCGGCAATACCCAACTTTTTTAATAAGGAATCGAGCTCGTCAAACTGGCTAAAGCCAATTCGAACCTCTCCGCCCTTGCCTTTAAACTTAAATAGCACGTTTAGCCCTATTAAATCCGCCATCTCCTGTGCTAGACGGCGCGTATCTGGGTCACGACCCCCACCACTAGCAGTAGAACTTTTAGCCTTTTTATCGCCAATTTGGCCCCCAGCAATAGCCAAAGCAGCTGACATTCTTTCGGCTTCGCGCACCGAAAGCCCCTGAGAGGCAATTTTTTGGGCCAACGCAACCTGACTGGCTCCCGGCAAAGGCAGTAAGGCACGAGCATGCCCCATATCAATATCTCCCGCCAACAGCATCGCCTGAACAGGCTTTGCCAGTTGAGCTAAGCGCAATAAATTGGTGATGGCGCTCCTAGATTTACCTACTGCCTTTGCTGCCCGCTCATGCGTAAATCCAAACTCTTCGATCAGTCTTGCTAAACCCTGAGATTCTTCGAGTGGATTCAAGTCCTCTCGCTGCATATTTTCAACTAAAGCCATCGCTGCTGCGGCTTGATCATCTGCCCCAGAAACTAAAACTGGAACCTCCTTAAGCCCAGCAATAGAAGCTGCACGAAAGCGACGTTCGCCAGCAATAATTTCATATTTACCAGGAGAAACTAAACGCACCAAAAGGGGCTGCATTACGCCTTGTTCGCGAATGCTTTCGGCCAACTCTTGCAATGCGCCTGTTTCCATTTTTTGGCGCGGCTGATATTTGCCTGCCTGCAATGCCGTCAGAGGTAAACGATTTATAGTGGCCGAAGAACCTTCGTTCTGCGTTTTTTCTCCAAGCAGCGCTTCTAAGCCTCTGCCCAAACCTTTTTTCTTAATTGCAACCATGGTCTTTTAATCTTCCTAGAAATTACATCTGCTGAATACGTTCGATCATTTCAGCGCCGAACTCTAAATAGGCTTTTGCGCCACGAGAGGTTTTGTCAAAAGCTACCCCAGGAAGCCCATAGGATGGGGCCTCTGCCAATCGCACATTGCGAGGAATAATGGTCTTGAATACTTTATTGCCAAAATGTTCTAGCAGTTGATCTGAAACTTGCTGTTGCAAAGTCATGCGTGAATCAAACATCACGCGCAACAGGCCAATGATGGCTAAATCAGAATTTAAATTTGCATGCACTTGTTTGATTGTGTTGACCAAATCAGACAAGCCCTCCAATGCAAAATATTCGCACTGCATTGGAACAATGACGCCATTAGCCGCACACAATCCATTCAGCGTTAATAAGGATAATGCGGGAGGGCAATCAATCAAAATAAAATCGTAGTTATTGTCCACAAGTGCAAGCGCATCTTTCAAACGCGATTCACGCGCATCAATATCAACCAACTCAATTTCAGCGCCAGCTAAATCACGATTTGCCGGCAGCACGTCATACCCTGCGCTTTCACAACGCTGCGCGCAATCCATGATGGTAGCCATACCAATTAATACCTGATATACGGTGTTGTTTAAATCGGCTTTTTCAATCCCCGATCCCATCGTTGCATTGCCTTGTGGATCTAAATCCACTAACAACACTCGCTGCTTCAATCCCGCTAAGCCTGCGGCCAAATTGACGGCTGTAGTCGTTTTACCAACGCCGCCTTTTTGATTTGCGATACAGAATATTTTTGCCATAGCTGCTTTGTAGTTTTGCTTAAGGGGTGGGGAGGGGGGCTTTTATGGGGGTCAACACTAAAAGACGGCGCTCGATAGACATGCTGGGAATAAACAAAGCTTCATCGGCTAACAACTGCCAATCATCCTTAGAAACGTTCGCCATTTCTTCATCGGCACGCTTAGATTTCATTGCAAAGACTAAGCCTCCAGGCTTAAGCAGCGGCAAAGAAAGCTCTAAAAACCGTGCTAAGTTAGTAAATGCACGAGAAATAACGGCATCAAACTGGCCTGATTGCTGCAACGCAACATTTTCCACTCTTTCACTAAGCACCTCAATATTCTTCAGCTTGAGCTTGCCACGAACATGATTCAAAAATGCCGTCTTTTTTCTGATTACCTCAATCAAAGTCAAATGCCATTGCGGCTGGACAATTGCGATTGGTATCGCAGGCAAGCCGCCGCCTGAGCCCAGGTCGGCAATTCTAAGGTTAGGGCCTTTTAAAAAATGCCTTAAAACTGGCAAAACTGCAATGGAATCAATTAGATGCAAACGAATGGAATCCTTTTCATCTTCGATTGAAGTAAGGTTGTGGACCTGATTCCAGCGCCCCATTTCTTGTAAAAATAGCTCCAAATCGGCTATATTGGCATCGCTTAAATTAAGGCCTAGCTCTTCAATTCCCAGCGCAAGCAAGTCTTCGGTCATACAGTCTCTTGGGTGCGCCCCAAACCCTTTTTAAGATGCACTAAGAGCAAAGAAAGGGCTGCTGGAGTTACCCCAGAAATTCTTCCTGCTTGCCCAAGGGTTGTTGGTTTATGCAAATTCAGCTTTTGTTGAACCTCTTTAGATAGACCGAGAACCTGGGAATAGTCGAGCGACCCCGGGAGAGGGAAGTCTTCGTTATGTTCCTGACGAGCAATTTCAACAGCCTGCCGATCAATGTAACCTTGGTATTTAACCGAAATCTCAACCTGCTCGCTAATTTGCGTCGCCAGACCTAAATCCTCATCAAGGGTGCCGGGAGACCACAAACCATTACCCAAAGCGGTAATTGCCTCGTAAGTAACGCCTGGACGCCTTAAAAGCTCAGTCAAGTTACATTCATGGGATAGGTCTTGACCCAACAACCGGGAAACCATAGCAGCAGCTTCATGCTTTGGTCCTACCCAAATATCTTGTAAGCGAGATGTTTCACGTGAAACAGCTTCTTGTTTTCGACAAAATACTTCCCAGCGATAGTCATCAACTAACCCAAGCTCTCGCCCAATAGTGGTTAAACGCATATCGGCGTTATCCTCACGCAAGCTAAGGCGATATTCGGCTCGGCTAGTAAACATTCGGTAGGGCTCTTGAACACCCCGAGTAATCAAGTCATCAACCAACACACCAATATAGGACTCGCTGCGCTTGGGCAGCCAAGGCTCTTTGCCCTTTGCTGCTAAACCTGCATTAATGCCGGCCAACATTCCTTGGGCAGCGGCCTCTTCGTAACCTGTTGTTCCGTTAATTTGACCAGCAAAATACAGGCCAGCGATCGCCTTAGTCTCAAGGCTATGACGCAATTGGCGAGGATCAAAGAAATCGTATTCAATCGCATAGCCAGGTCGCACAATGACAGCAGCCTCTAAGCCGCGTTTGATTCGAACCAAATCCCACTGAATATCAAACGGCAGGCTAGTTGAAATTCCATTCGGATAAAACTCATTTGTCGTCAGCCCTTCAGGCTCTAAAAAAATCTGATGGCTATTTCTAGAGGCAAATCGATGGATCTTGTCTTCAATAGATGGGCAATAGCGGGGGCCAACACCCTCGATTAGCCCTGTATACATCGGGGAGCGGTCCAAGCCCCCACGAATAATGTCGTGAGTCTTTTCGTTAGTGTGGGATATCCAGCAGGGAACCTGTCTAGGATGCTGCTCTGAGCGCCCCAAATAGGAAAAAACAGGAACAGGATCTAAGTCTCCAGGCTGCTCGAGCATCAGGGAAAAATCAATCGTGCGGCCATCAATACGAGGGGGGGTCCCTGTCTTTAATCTTCCTTGTGGGAGCATTAGCTCTTTTAGGCGGGCTGACAAAGAAACTGAGGCAGGGTCGCCAGCGCGGCCACCTGCATAACTATTTAGACCTACGTGAATCTTTCCATCAAGAAAGGTGCCGGCAGTCAAAACCACTTTCTTGGCCATAAACTCCAGACCCATTTGGGTAATGACGCCCTGAACCTGATCTCCATTTACCAATAGATCATCTACCGCAGCCTGGAAAAGGCTCAAGTTAGGCTGATTTTCTAAGCGGCGACGTATGGCTGCCTTGTATAGAATTCGATCGCCCTGGGCTCGGGTTGCTCGAACAGCGGGCCCCTTGCTAGAGTTGAGAATGCGGAACTGGATACCAGCCTCATCGGTGGCCGCCGCCATAGCGCCGCCCATTGCATCAATCTCTTTAACCAAGTGCCCCTTGCCAATGCCGCCGATGGAAGGATTACAACTCATTGCGCCCAAACTCTCGATACTATGAGTAATTAGTAGCGTATCGCAGCCCATGCGCGCTGAGGCAAGGGCAGCCTCTGTCCCAGCATGACCGCCTCCCACAACAATGACATCGAAACTTTTGGAATAACGCATGATTTGCCTCAGATAGGGCGATGATCATAGCATTTTGTTTGTTTCACGTGAAACAAAAATGGGCCAAAAATACTCAGAGCATCATTAATAAAATGTAAGGCATTGATTTAATTGACAAAATATGCATTCCAAGCTGATTTAAGAATCAATACGCTCACAATCAGTAGAAAAGCTTTTCGTACAAAAGTACTGCCATGCTTAATGGCAAGCCTGCTGCCAAACTGACTTCCCACAATATTAGCAACCATCATTGCCAGGCCCAGGGGCCAATGAATTTGTCCAAGGCTGGCCAACATCAAAATTGCCGCCATATTCGTTGCAACATTCACTAGCTTGGTTGCTGCAGAAGCATGTAAAAAATCAAAGCCAAAAAAACGTACAAAACCAAAAAGAAAAAAGCTGCCTGTTCCGGGACCAAAAAACCCATCGTAAAAGCCAATAACCAAACCCAGTATGACGCCCTTCAATTGTTGATATCGACCAACCCCTTTAGGTGCATGGCTCTTGCCTAAAGAAGGCTGAAACCAGGTGTAAAGCAAAAGAAATAACAAAACAAATGGCAAGGCCTTGCGCAATGGCTCAGCAGGAAAATTGCTCACTGCATTTGCCCCTAGAAGCGAGCCAACAAAACCGGCAACGATGGCTGGGCCTACAACAGCCCATGGCAAGGAAACATGTCGCAAATATCGACGCGCAGCATTTAAGGTGCCGCCAACTGCAGAGACTTTATTTGTGCCTAGCAAGGTCGCTGGGGAGGCATCGGGATAGGCAGCAAATAAAGCCGGGACTTGTATCAAGCCACCGCCGCCGGCCACAGCATCTACTAGGCCAGCAAAAAATGCCATCGCTAATAGCAAGGGCCAAATGAAAATTGAAAATTCGATAAGGGGCTCGATCAAAAAATAATCATAAGGTCTTTCATTGCAGCCTTATTCAAAATGTATTTTAGTCACAGGAAGTTTTAAGTGTGATTTCAGTTTTTCCTGCTATTACAATCAAATGATGGACTTCTCT
>CAJARE010000211.1 GCA_903944255.1 uncultured beta proteobacterium | reverse complement strand
GCCTTTTCTACTGGCAAGATACTTAACGCCTTTGGCGCCATAGTTTTCTGTATGCATTTGATTGAGTGGCAAATAAAATGCATCCCCATCTAAGTAGGCGGTCTTTATGCCGTTAGCTGATCCGAAATTTAAAACGCTTGTAGGGCTTTTAAACAAGTCACTCTAAATCCGTGGGATTTTGACAACGATAAATATAAGAGAACACATGAAATATCTCTTAATTGCACTGATAACAATTCAATTGGCGCTGTTTGCCAGGGCCGAGGATACCTAACTCAAGGGTATAAATTATCTTAACCATATAAACTGGATGAGTGAAAGATCTTAAATTCAAATATTTAGTATTTAAAGGGGGTATTGGCGCATATCTTGGCTCATTAGCATCGGATAAGGTGCTTTTATTCATTGGGCGTAGTAATACACAAAAAAATTCTGCCCCCCTTCAAGAGCTTTTGAATAGGATGATCTTAGGCGGATATCTGCTCGTATGGCCTAAAAGTAGAAATCAATCGATTAGTGAGTTCTTAGCAGAAAAAAGCACGGGGGCAGTAGGATGGCTTAATAAAGTTCTTGGGCCGAATGAGCGGCTAATCAAAGTTTGGATGCGTAGATTCTTGAAGGGACTGATCTTAGTTTCTCATCCAACCAAATGGAGTTATTTTGTTCATTGGCTATCAACCAGTCCAATCAATGACCAAGCCTTGATCAACAAGCGGGCCATCCGGGCAATTGGGGGAAATAAATCAATCATCATCATGTCTCATTCAGCTGGAGGCATAACTGCATCGAGGTTGGCTGACGAACCAAATCTTTGTGGAATTATTTGCTTTGGGTACCCTTTCAAACATCCCGATAAAGATGAAGAATCTTATAGAACAACATATTTACAATATATACAAACATCCTTTCTAATAATTCAGGGCACTAAAGATGAATATGGCGGAGTAGACGTTCAAAATCGATATGAGCTTTCGCCATATATCAATTTTGAATTTGTTGAGGCGACACATGAATATGAAAATCTATCAGCCGATGACTGGGCTAGAGTAACCCATAAGATCGAGGCACTTCTTCATACAAAAAGAGCTGGCGCGCCCAAATAAAAAACCATCCGAAGGTAGTTTTGGTGTTTCTTGGTGGCCCTGGGCGGGATTGAACCAGGGGCTAAGATGTTCAATCCTTTATTTGCCCTTTAGTTAACTTGGCTCTTCCATGTATAAAAAGTTTCTTGCCAACAAAGTTCGCCACTAAAGAAATAATAGCAGTGAGCGTTCCCGTCACAATTGCTTCCGTTGAGTAGCTACCGAAGTGTGTTGGGTGTATCAATAAGTCAGCAATAAAGCACATGCCTCCAGTAATTCCAGCTACTAGATATTTATTACTAAACCATCGATGAGTAAATAGCGAAAGGATAAGAACGCCAACACCAGTTATAAATCCTGTCTCTACTGCCTTTTGAAGATGGCCTAAGGTTGCCAACCAAATATTACCTTGGACCATAACCAACAGGCAGGCAGGCGTTGCTTCGCAAAATGGCGTGACAAAAATCTTAATTTTTTGAATCAGCATTTTGAAAGCTCATCAATAGAATGACCCACGCCAAGACTGAGAATTATAAATGAAACTGATATCTAAGCTGCCAATTATGGCCCGCCGTTGAAATTCTGCCTCAACTACACCCCCACTAGCCCATAACTACCTGATACACCGCCCTCTCAGAGATCCCAGTCACTTTGCATTTGTAGTGTTGTCACTTTTTCAGTTTTTAAGGTATGTGGGGTGGTAATGGGGGATATTTGGGTGATGAGGTGAGAATCCTCTGCTCTATCGTGGGTTGGT